>CAZGER010000053.1:0-8766 GCA_964524565.1 uncultured Chthonomonas sp.
GGATCCGGCTGGAATCGGTCCACGAGGTGCCTTTGCCCGGGAGCGACGCGACGAGACTGTTCCCTGTCTTTCGCAAGACGGGGCCGACGCGGCCGGACTTTCCTAGGGCTTGGGCGCGGATGAAGGCGCGCCCTCTCGGACGGACTTGAGGAAGGAGTAGAGCGCCCTGGCGGGGCCGTACTCCGCGTTGTCGAGGATGGCGCGGTTGGCGAGTTCGAAGGCCTCGTTCGTCTTGCCGAGTTGGACTTTCACCTGGGCGGCGAGGGTGAGGTAGGGGGCGTCGTTGCCTGTGAAGCGCAGCATCATGGCCGCGACCCTTTCCGCCTCTTGGTACTCCTGCTTTTTCATGTGGATCGAGACGATCTCGGCGTAGATGTCGCCAAGGATGAGCTTGGTCTCGTTGTCGTCGCGGCGGACGGCCTCGTTGAGTCCTGTCCGGAAGATGGCGAGGGCCTCGTCGAGGCGTCCGAGGGCTTTGAGGATCTTGCCTTTGAGGGCGTATTTTTCGAGTTGCGCTGGTTCGTACCGGGCGAGCCTTTCCATCAAGGGCAGGGCGGCTTCGAGGTTTTCGAGGTCTTTGCCGGTGAGGGGTTCACCGGTCGTTTCGCGCTGGAGGGCGTCGAACGTGAGATCGGCGACCTGGGACGTGACGGCGACCTCTTCGGCCTTGCTGTGGATCATGCCGGGGTCGAGGCCGGTGCATCCGGCCAGGCAGAAGGCGGCAAGACCGACGAGACTAGTTCGCAACCACATTGACCAGTTTTCCTGGGACGACGATCACTTTTCGGACTGTGAGGCCCTCGGTGACCGCTTTGACCTTTGGCAGACCCAGGGCGACAGTCTCCAGCTCGGACTTGTCGGCGGTGGCGGACGCCTCGAAGGTCTCTCTGAGCTTACCGTTAACTTGCACGGCGATTGTCACGGTGTCGTCCTTGGCGAGGGCGGGGTCGTACTTGGGCCAGGTTTGGAGGAACGTGAACCCTACGCGGCCGAGGGCGGCCCAGAGTTCGTCTGACGAATGGGGGGCGGCAGGAGCGAGGACGAGGACGAGGCTTTCCAGGGCCTCGGAGACGGCGGCTTGGTCACCGGGGGCGCCAGGGAGCTTTTTGACCGTGTCGCCAGCCTTGTTGAGGTACTCCATGCAGGCGGCGACGTAGGTGTTGAACGCGAAGCGGTCGATGTCGTCGGTGGCCTTCTTGACGAGTTTGTGGGTGAGCCGTCTGAGGTTTTTGGCCTCTTCGGAGGCGTCTCCTCGCCAGGACCTCCAGTCGGGGTCGTAGGTTTCGCGGTTATCGCTGACGAACCGGAAGACTCGGCTGAGGAAGCGGCTGGTACCGAGCATGCCGTCGTTCGACCATTCGACGTTTTGCTCGAAGGGGGCGACGAAGAGCTCGAAGAGACGCAGGGCGTCGGCGCCGTACTCGGCGACCGCCTCGTCCGGGGTGACGACGTTGCCCTTGCTTTTTGACATGCGAACCCAGCGCCAGGTGACGTCGCTCTCGGGCATGGCCTCGGCTTCCTGCCGGGAGACGAGGATGCCGTCTTCGCCGACATCGAGGCGTTCGTCCTCTCGCGGGGCGCGGTAAGGGGTCTTGCCGAGGACCTGACCTTGGTTCATGAGGCGCTGGAAGGGCTCTTTGACCGGGACGAGGCCGGCGTCGTAGAAGACCTTTGTCCAGAAGCGGGCGTAGAGCAGGTGCATGACGGCGTGCTCGGCGCCGCCGACATAGCAGTCGACCGGCATCCAGTACTTGACCCTTTCTTTGTCCCAGGGGTCTTGATCGTTGAACGGGTCGCAGAACCTGAGGAAGTACCAGCTTGAGCAGGCAAAGCCGCCGAGGGTGTCGGTCTCACGTTTGCCGAGGTTGCCCTGGCGCGTGGTGGCGTTGACGAACTGCTCGATCCGGCTGAGGGGCGAGGATCCGTCGTCGGTGGGCTGGTAGTTCTCGACGTCCGGCAGGAGGACTGGGAGGGCGTCATCGGGGACGGTCTCCGGCTGGCCGTCCTTGTCGTAGACGATGGGGATCGGGCAGCCCCAGTAGCGTTGGCGGCTGATGAGCCAGTCCCTGAGGCGGTAGTTGACCTTGCGCTCGCCGAGGTCTTCGTCCTCGATCCACCGGGTCATTTCGGCGGAGCCTTTCTCGTAGCTCATTCCGGAGTAACGGCCGGAATTGACGAGGATTCCCGTTTTGATCTCGAAGACCGGGTTGAAGGACTTGGGCTCGGCCAGGTAGCGGTCGCGGGTCGCACCCTCGAACTGGGCGAGATACTCGGGGTCTGGCTCGTAGATGGGGGCGACATCGAGTCCGAACTTGCAGGCGAAGTCGAAGTCGCGCTGGTCGTGGGCGGGGACGGCCATGATCGCGCCGGTGCCGTAGCCGGTCATGACGTAATCGGCGATCCAGATTGGGACCTCTTTGCCGTTGGCGGGGTTGACGGCATAGGCGCCGGTGAAGACCCCCGACTTATCGCGGCCTGTGGCAAGCCGGTCGGTTTGGCTGAGGGTGGCGGCCCAGGCTTTGTACTCGGCGATCGCGCGGCCGGTCTCGGGACTGGCGATCGCTGCGAGCTTGGCCACGAGCTCGTGCTCGGGGGCGAGGACACAGAACGTGACGCCGAAGATCGTGTCGATCCTGGTGGTGAAGACGCGGAAGGAGAGCTCCTTGGGGCCGTGGTCGAGCTCGCCGAGGACGGAGCCGTCGGGTGCGGAGGTGCGGACTGGCACCTTGATTTCGAACTCGACGCCTTCGGACCGACCGATCCAGTTGCGCTGCATCTGTTTGATGCCTTCGGGCCAGTCGATGTCATCGAGGTCGTCCAGGAGCCGCTGGGCATACTCGGTGATGCGGAAATACCACTGGGGGACCGACTTTTTCTCGACTGGCGTGCCGCAACGCTCGCAAAGGCCGCCGACGACCTCCTCGTTGGCGAGGGCGGTCTTGTCTTTGGGGCACCAGTTGACTTCTGCCTCCGACCGGTACGCGAGGCCTTTTTCGTAGAGGAGTTTGAACGCCCATTGTGTCCAGCGGTAGTAGGCGGGGTCGCTGGACTTGAAGCACCTGGACCAATCGTAGCTGACTCCGATGAGGTCCATCTGCCGCTTGTAGTTGGCGGCGTAGCGGTCGATCATGGGGCCTGGGTGGCACTGCTGTTTGATCGCCTCGTTTTCCGCTGGAAGGCCGAACGCGTCGAATCCCATCGGGTGCAGGACGTTGTAGCCCTGCATCCGCCTCATGCGGCAGAGGACGTCGGTGGGGACGTAGTTGCGGCAGTGGCCGACGCTGAGCCCCGCGCCGCTGGGGTAGGGGAAGAAGTCCAGACCGTAGAACTTGGGTTTGTCAGGGTCTTCGGTCGTCTTGAAGAGGTCGGCCTCCGCCCATCGGTCGCGCCACTTCTGTTCAAACTCAGTCGGTTCGTAACGGTCGAGCATTCCCACCGAACATACCCGGCAGGTTCATTTTGTTCCGGGCAGCCTGGTCTTAGTCTCCGCCGCCTCGTCCGCCGGTGGCCCTTGTGGGTGGGACCGGGACGGACGACCGGCCCCTGCTGGCCAGTTCTTTGATGTAGGTCTGCTTGAGGTTTTCGATCTGGGTCTTGGTCGCGGTCGGCAGGGACGCGTAGACCCCGATTTGGCCCGCCATCTTTGCGCCCTGGAGCGATCCGGACATGACGGTGTTCTCTGTCGGGCGGTAGATGTAGTTGAAGACCTGTCGTTCGATCATCGCCATGCGGGTGTAGCGTGACGGGTCGATGACGGTAGAGCTTTGCGGATAGTGGGCCTGGGCGAGCATCATGGCGTACTCAGGCAGCGACATGGTGACCACGCCGCCGGTGAGTCCGTCCACCAGGAGCAGGCTCGGTGACGGTTGGAGGGAGGCGGTGAGCTGGCCGTCGAACTCGATGCCGTTGGGCAGCATCTCTGTGCGCTCGCTTCCCTGTTCGATGGCGAGTTGCCCGCCGATTGCGAGTTCGGTCAGTGTGGATGTCGTTGCGACGAGCTCGATCGATCTGGCACCCCTCATGATCTCGGGCGTCGGGCCGGACTGGACGGAGACCTGGACCATGCGGGTCGGGCCTGTGTCGTCGTTGAACAGGTAGGAGCCCAGGAGAGACCTGGGCATGAAGGCGGTGGCGCGGTCTTGGACCCGCTGGTTGCCGGCCAGCCGCTCCCGGGAGGCCCAGTAGAAGGCGAGGGCGTCGCGGGCGGTCCCTTCAGCCTGGGCGAGCGTCCCGCCCTGCTGCTGTCCCCACACGGCAGCGACCAGGGCGGTCTCCCACGTGCGGCTACCGTCGACCCATGCGGGTTGGGCGTTGACGAAATCGAGCATGGTTTCGAGGCTGAGCAGCCCGTTTGTCCCTTTGAGGGAGTTGAACATCCGCACGAAGGAGTTCCTTTCGATGCGTCCCTGCCATGCGGCGTAGGTGGAGGCGGGCTTGGCGAGCAGCCAGCCGTCTTTGAGGGTGACGTCTGTGCCGGTGAGACCAAGGACGAACCAGACGTCGGAGCCGTTGTTCCTAGCCCTAGCGACGGCTGAGGCGGCGACATCGGAGACGCAGGCCACCAGGTTTGTTCCTTGCGGCTTGGCCTTGGCAAAGTAGTCCCCGGCGGCCCAGGCGATCGGGTCGACGGTGTTGAACGCGGCGACGGCGGCGAGGACCCGGTCGGCATAGGCCGAGCCGACCTCTGTCGTGAGGAACGGCTGCTGGCCCTCCTCGCGGACGTCCATGCTGAGTCCGGAGAGGGCGCGGAGCATCTCACGGTTGACCGGTCCGAGTCCCTGCATGTCTACTTTGGGCAGATCCGGACGCTGGACGGCGGCAAGGCTCAGTTGGGTGCTCGCGCTGCCGACCTGGGCACCGGCGCCGTTGAGGATCTGGTAGGTGAGGGTGACCGACGTGGGCGAGGTGCGGCGGGCGACCAGGATCGACTTTTTGACGCCGATCTCCAGGCTTTGGGCCGCTTGTGCGCGTGCGCGGTCGTCGTAGTTCGGGCCGTTGGCGATGAGGCGCCAGCAGCCGATGAGGTCCGAGTGGGCCTTGACCGCCCATCTGTGGCTGGTGTTGTCGAAGGGGACCTGGGTGAGGGTGCGGAACGTGCTGAAGACCTTGCGCTCGCCGACCTCCATGCCTCCGATCTGGCGGAAATCGAAGTCTCGCATGATCAGCCCGAATGCGTTTTTGACCTCGCGGCCAAGGAAGGCCCTTCCCCCGCTGCTGGGGATAGAGGGCTGGTACTTTTCGTCGGCGGCCTTGACCTCGTCGAGCTTGGCGGCGGACTCTTTCATCCATTTTGCCGACCAAGCCGCGTAGCCTTCTTTGGCGGCTTTGATCGCATCGACGGTGCGAACGAGGACGCTGGTCTCGCCGTTTTCGACCCAGACAAAGCCGGTGACTTCGGCGATTTTTTGCTTGACGATGGACAGGTCTGCGTCTTTGACCTCGAGGACGACGACCTCACCGAACGTGGTCTTGTCGGCTGTCAGTCTTGCTCCGCTGGCGGCGGCGAGTTTGGGAACGAGCGTCTCCAGGCGTTCGCCGGAGGACGAGAGGGTGACCTGCTGGGCCTGTGTCAGTGGGGCGGCAAACGCGAGCGCCACGGCTAAAATCGTTGTTTTGAACCAGAACATTGACAGGACTCCAGACACACTATGCCTTATATGCCAAGACGAGCAAGTCGGGCCTTGGGTTCACGAGGTTCTGGCGCTGGAGGGAGTAACCTGGGTCGGTGAGGCACGAGGTGACAGAAAAGTCGAGACTGGACCACGTGCTCGCGGTCTTGATCCCTGGGTACAGCCGTTCGCGGATCGCCAAAGAGATCTCGGCCGGGACGGTGGGGGTTGACGGCGAGCCGGTCTTGAAGCCGGGCGCGATCGTCCGTCCGGGCCAGGTGATCGAGGTCGGGTCGATCCGGGAATCGGCGCCGCACGACCTGACCCCGGTGGACATTCCTCTGGTCGTGCCCTACGAGGACGAGCACATGCTGGTCGTCGACAAACCCAGGGGGATCGCGGTCCACCCAGCCCCTTCGGTGAAAGCGGCGACGCTCGTCCAGGCTCTGCTGGCAAGGCCGCACTCGCTGAGCTCGGTCGGGCCCGCCTACCGGCCGGGGATCGTCCACCGGTTGGACAAGGAGACCACGGGTCTGATGCTGGTCGCCAAGACGGACCAGGCGCACAGGTCGTTGGCGGCGCAGATCGCGGAGCGGAGCGTCGGGCGGGTGTACGTCGCGTGGATCCACGGGGAGCCGCCGCACAGCCGGTTCACGATCGACTCTCCGATCGCCAGGCACGGGGGTACAAAGACGAAGATGTCGATTGCAGCCGGGGGGAAGCACGCGGTGACCCATGTCAAGTTGCTGGAGACCCGGCCTGGGATGAGCCTGGTCGCTTGTCGGCTCGAGACGGGGCGGACGCACCAGATCCGGGTCCATCTGGCGCACTTTCAGCTTCCGGTCGTCGGTGACCGGACATACGGGACGCAGAGCGGGCACGCTTTGCAGCTGCACTCGTGCTGGATCGGGTTTTCACACCCTGTCTCGGGGGAGGAGGTGGAGGTTTTTTCCACTCCACCGGTGGACTTTATCGGAAGCGAACTGGTGAGGGAGGAGGCAGTGCAGCAATGGACCTGACGACAGGGGACGCTTGGAGCCGGATCCGGCTGAAAGGATACAAGGGGGTTGGGGTGATCGAGCTTTTGGCGGTGGCGCTCAGCCGAGAGTCACGAGACGTGGGGGCGAACGAGGCGAACGCGGCGCTGATCGCCAAGCGGATGCCAGGTTCGAGGCTGCTCGGGTTGAGTCCCGCCGACCTTTCCCAGGCGGCAGGGCTTGAGGAGTTCGAGGCGGCTAGGGTGCTTTCGGCCCTGGAACTTGGGCGCAGGGCCGGGATCGCGGGTCAGCAGGCAGGTGACCCGGTCAGCGACCAGAACGGCGCCTATGAGGTTTTTCGGTACCTGGAATCGGAGATCCAGGAGAACTTTTGCGTCGCGTTCATGAACGCCAAGGGTCAGGTGACTGGCCAACGGACGATCCACGTTGGGACCTTGACGATGAGCGTCGTCGGGCCGCGGGAAGTGTTCCGCGAGGCGGTACGGGAGGCTGCAGCGTCGGTGATCGTGGCGCACAACCACCCGAGCGGAGACCCGGCGCCATCGAGCGAGGACATCGAGATCACGCGGAAGTTGGCCGAGGTGGGGCGGCTACTGGACATTCCCGTGCTGGACCACATTATCGTGGGGCACGGCCGGTACACGAGCCTGCACGATCTGGGCGTTTTGTGAGGCTAGGCCCTGGCGGCGGCGATGATCCGATCGATCTCGTGGGCGGGCCTGACCGAGACGCGGACGAACTTGTCGCCGAACCTTTCGCTGAGCGATCCGCAGTCGCGGAGGAAGACGTCTTGTTCGGCGGCGCGGGCGACGACCTGCCTGGCCGAGCCTGACCCGACGTTTGCGAGGAGGAAGTTGGCGTGGCTTTGAAAGACGGTCCAGCCGAGGTCTGTGGCGAGCCTGCTCCGGAGAACGTCTCTGAGGGCGATGGTCTGGCTGGCCATTGCTGCGTAGTAGTCCTTGGCTTCGAGGGCCTTAACGGCTGCGATCTGGCCGGCAAGGCCGACGTTCCAGGGGGGTGACTGGCGCTCCCAGTCCTGGACCAGCGCAGGGGCGGCAAGGAGGTAGCCGACACGGAGCCCGCTTAGGCCGTAGAACTTGGACATCGACTTGCAGACGACCACGTTCGGGTGGGTTGCGACGAGCTGTTCGGCCGACTCGTTGTTGCCGGTTTCGTGGGAAAGGAAGTCGATGTAGGTCTCGTCGAGCCAGACAATCGTCTTGGGGAGGGATTCGGCGAGTGAGCGGACGCCATCGATGCCGATGCCGATGCCGGTCGGGCTGTTCGGGTTGACGAGGGCGAGGACGGAGGCGCCTTTGGCGAAGTCTGCAAGGCTGTCGGTGTCAACGAGGAAGTCGGTGAGGCTGAGCTCGAACCTCTTCACGGTGCAGCCGATGACTCTTTCTCCCAAGTGGGCGTATTCGCCGTACATGGGGTCGAGGACGCCCATAGTGCCGGAGCTTGGGACGAGGCGGGGGAGGACCTCGAACATGAGGGTGGACGTGCCTGGACCGACGAGGACCTGGTCGGGGGAGACGTCCCGGTGCTTGGCGATGGAATCGCGGAGCCCTTCAGAGTGGGTCGGAGGGCTTGTGCGGACGATCCATTCCAGGTGTTCGCGAATGGGGTCGATCACGGAAGACGGCGGGCCGTACCAGGCGTCGAGGACGTCGGCGGGGATGACTTTGCCGGAGCGTTCCAGGTGGCTGAAATCGACACCTATCGCTTGGAAGAAGTCGCCGCCGTGGACGGCGTGCATGTCAGGGCCTTGTGGCATCTTTGAGGGCCTTGACCTCGTTGACGAGGGCCTGTCTTCCCTTTCCGTCCTGCCAGTTTTTGTCGAGCCAATCGACGAGCCAGGACCCGATGATGGCGCCGTCTGCCTGGCGGCAGGCGTCCCGGACCGTTTCGGGGCTGGAGATACCGAACCCGATCATGACGGGAAGGGTCGTTTTGGCCCTGAGTCGGGTGACGAGGTCGTTCGTGGCGCTGTCTTGCGGCCCCATGCCTGTCACCCCGGTCCGGGAAACTGCGTAGACAAAGCCGGTGGAGACGGAGGCGATCTCGGCGATGCGCTCGTCGGTGGATGTCGGGGCGGCGAGGAAGACGGTGTCGATCCCGGCGTTGATTGCGACAGGTTTCCAGTCGGCGGCCTCTTC
>CAZGER010000054.1:0-8094 GCA_964524565.1 uncultured Chthonomonas sp.
CGTTTGGAGATCCCGGCGCCGGGCGGTGGCACCAAGACGATCAAGATCCGCAGGGTCCACCTGGAAGAGGACACCGGCAAGCTCATGCACCTTCCTGGTGGCGGGAGCGGGGTCGATTACAACCGGGCAGGCGTCCCTTTGATGGAGATCGTGACGGACTTTCCACCGGACATCACTGGGCCGGACGAGGCGAGGGAATACATGGTCCAGTTGCGGCTCTTGCTCGTGTACCTGGGGGTCTGCGACGGCAAGATGGAGGAGGGTTCGGTGCGGTGCGAGCCGAACATATCGGTGCGTTTGGAAGGGTCTGACGTGTACGGCACCAAGACCGAGCTGAAGAACCTCAACTCGTTCCGGTCGGTGCAGCACGGCATCGCGTTTGAGTCCACCCGGCAGGCGGAGGTGATCGATTCTGGCGGGACGGTGGTGCAGGAGACGAGGGGCTGGAACGAAGGGACGCAGACGAGCTTTTCGATGCGCAAGAAGGAGACCGAGATGGACTATCGGTACTTCACTGACCCGGACCTTGTGCCGATGGAGTTCGACGACGCCACGTTGGAGCGGGTGCGGGCTTCGATCCCCGAGTTGCCGTTTGCCAAGCGGACAAGGTTCGTCAGCGAGCTCGACCTCCCTGAGCAGGACGCCGAGGTGCTTGTGGCTGACGCGGCGTGGGCCGCCTATTTTGAGGAGTGCGTCCGCTTGGGCGGGCAGGCCAAACAGGTGAGCAACTGGATGAACGGCGATTTTGCCCGCCTGCTCAACGAGACGGCCCAAAGCGCGGGTGTCGCGGGGTTTGAGAGCGAGCGGCCGGCCAGTCTGGTCACACCGGCGCACATTGTCGAGCTGACTTCGCTGATCGAGAAGGGGAGCATCTCGGGAAAGATCGCCAAGACGGTGTTCGAGAAGTCGTTCGAGTCTGGGAAGATGCCGGCGGAGATCGTGGCGGCGGAGGGTCTGACGGTTGTCACGGACGGATCGCAGATTTCTGGGGCGGTGGAGTCTGTGCTGGCTGCAAACCAAGCGCAGGTAGCGCAGTTCAGGGGTGGAAAGGAGGGCTTGCTGGGGTTCTTTGTCGGTCAGGTCATGAAGGAAACCGGCGGACGCGCCGATCCTGCAATGGTACGGGACGCGCTTTTGGAGCGTCTCAAGGACTGACGATGCGATTTGCCGTGTGCGCCCTTGTTGTTGGACTTGCCTGCATCGGCGTGTGCCAGTCGCAGCCCCGGAGTCCTGGCACGACCAGGATCATGCGGGCGATGGTCCAGCGGTATTCGGACCAGAAGGACTACTGGTTCAAGGACGGTGAGTTCCCGGTGGTGGCCCACGCCCTGCTTTTTGACGTCGAGTGGCGGCCCTACGACTATGACGCCCAGACGAGCCTTGGTTGGATGTACGGGAACATGGAGATGTACGACGTCGAGCTGGCGGTGTACACCCGGTACCGGGCGGCGTACCCCAAGAATCCTGAGGCGGCCTATCCATTGGCCGAGTTCTATTTTAAGAAGCGCAGCTACGCTCCGGTGATCGAGATCTTGGAGCCGACGATCCGGATGGAGACCAAGCCCCATGCCAACAGCTACCGTCTTTTGGCTCACGCGTACGACAGGGTCGGCCTGTACAAGGAGTCGCTGGCCGTGTGGGAGACTTTTATCAAGATGGTGCCTGACGACGCTGCGGCCAAGGTCAACCGCGACAAAGTCCGCAAGAAACTAGGGGGCTGAACCCTGCAACAATCACTGGGTCTGCCGAAAAGAAAGTTAGAACAGGCGGATCCCAGGTTCATTTGTTCGTGGCCATGATCGAAACCTGCCTTTTGCGCGTGAAGGTTTCGCCCCGGGCCTCGAAGAATTCCGTGACCGTTCTGGAGCAGGGAACGGTGAAAGTGTCGGTGACGGAAGCCCCGGTGGACGGAGGAGCGAACAAAGCGGTCTGTGAACTGGTCGCGAAGCGTCTTGGCGTCCGCAAGGGGGCGGTCAGCGTTGTCAAGGGGCACACGAGCCGTGACAAGACCCTGTTGATCGAGGGCATGGGTTTGGAGACGGTCGCACGGCTGCTGCGGGGTAACGATTGAGCAACCTGGACAGGGCAAAGAACGTCCGCACGCTTGAGTGGGAAGACCTTGATTCGAGCACTTTGGGCCAGGCTGGCGAGATCGTGCGCCGGGTTCCGTTTTGGCAGGGCAAGGTCATGGTTGTCCTTGCGTTCTTCTTGACTTTCGCGATGCTATCCGGGGCGGCGTACCACAGGGTCCGGGCCGAACGGTACAGCGAGGCGTCTTACCGGGTGAACCTGTTCTCCAAAGACCTACAGGGTCTGATCGAGATGGAGGCTGAGGCGAGGATGAAAGCGATCCTTGCCGGTCGAGTCCAGTTTGGGCTGATCGAGGAGCAGGTTCGTGACGCGGACGCCCGGGCATCGAGGGAGCTTTCGGAAGGATGGACGGACATCCGCCGGGGAGCGCTGGTGCTGAGCGTGGACGTCAACCAGATCAAGGCTTTGCTGAAGAAGGTGGATTCGTACCACACCGATTTTGTGGCGAACTACGACGAGGCCAAGGCCGCGGACGCCTGGTGGCAGATCGGGGCGCTTTTGAGCGGGATCGTCGTTTTGGCGACGGCTTTATCCGCTTCCAGCAAGAGGGCGACAACGCTGCTTGTGCAGAGCGTCGTTTCCAAGACGGATCGGAACGCGGCGCTGGACATCGCGCAGAAACCACGGGGATCCCGGGAGGCGTTGGACCTGCCGCTGGCCTACTGTCGGACCAAGGAGGACGGGTCGGTTTGGGAATGGGGCGGCAAAATGCGGGACCTGTTCGGGGTTGACGCGGACACCGCGGTTGACAAGAAGCTGGCGGACCTGGTGGGTTGGCGCGAGCAGGGGGAGATCGCGATGGGGACGCTCAACCGGCTGAACTCGGGCGAGCCGATCCACGGGCTGACGTGGGACTTCCAGCACCCTTCGGGGATGACGGTGAAGATCAAGGCGGACCTTGCACCGGCGCGGGACCGGACTGGGAAGGTCGTGGGAAGTGTGTGCGTTTTTTCTGACGAGTCGATGTGGCACAGGCAGGGTGCGAGGCTCGTTGACGCGGAGATGGTCAAGAAGGCGATCGTCGACGCTTTGGAAGACTCGATTTTTAGGTTTGGGCCGCGCGGTGAACTGATCGAGGCGGTTGACAAGGCGGGCCTGCTGCCTGGGGCGGAGAGCGAGTTCTTTGGGACAACTTGGCAGAACGTGTTCCCGCAGGACCTGAACACCCGGATCGCGCAGTCTTTCAAGCACTGTCGGATCAACAGGTCGGCCGACCAGTTCCGGTACGAGTGGGAATCGGGCGAGGGCGTCCGGCACCTAGATTTTAGGATCGCGAACTGCGGGGCCTCTGACATTTTGGCGGTCGTGCGGGACTCGACGGCGGAGCACTGTCTGCGCACCGAGCTGGCTGGGCACGTCGAGCAGGCAAGGCAGGCGAACGAGCTATTGCTTCAGTCTTCGAGGACGGACAGTCTGACGGGTTTGTTGAACCATCAGGCCCTGACAGAGTTTTTGAGGGTGTCGCTGGCCTATGCGAAGGGCTCTGGCGAGCCGATCTCGGTCGTTTGCCTGGACATCGACGGTTTCAGCCGGTTCAACCAGCAGCTTGGTTATGCGGCGGGCGACGCGGTGCTCAAGCAGGTCGGGCGGGTCTTGCAGGGTTCGTTGGGGGCGAACGACCGTGCGTTCCGGATCGATGGTGAAGATTTTTATCTCATCCTGCCGCAGGTCAGGGTCGAGACGGCGCTGGCGCGGGCTGACCAGGTGAAGCGGGCGATCGAGGCGGACGAGATCGAGGGCCAGTACCTGACTCTGACGACGGCGGCGATCGAGCTGGATCCTGGTATGGAGACGGTGGCAGAGGTGCTTTCTGCGCTGGCGGGCCGGTTGAGGCAGGCTCGCGGGGTTAGTCGCCCGATGTCGGCGTGACGACCAGCCTTCTTTTGA
The DNA here is from genome assembly GCA_964524565.1 of uncultured Chthonomonas sp. GTDB lineage: Bacteria > Armatimonadota > Fimbriimonadia > Fimbriimonadales > Fimbriimonadaceae > UphvI-Ar2. The sequence goes on from CAZGER010000054.1 coordinate 3,979, forward strand.
TCGAGACGGTCCTTTTGCCTTCTTTGGTGCCGGCGTCCTCGACCAGGAACAGGTCTCCAAACTCGTCGAACTCCCAGGGGCCGGACTGGTCCGGTCTGCGGTAGATATCGTAGGCAAGGCGGAGCATGATCCCTGTCACGAGGACCTCGTGGTCAGCCTCTTGGAGGTCGGAGTAGAGGTCGTTCCAGCCTACTTTCTGGAGCCCGTGTGTGCGGGCGTAGCAGCCTTCTGCCTCGGCGTGCCAGGAGACCCTGACCTGGGCCTCGGGCCGGTTCGCATTCGGGTTCGCCGCCAGGCTTGCGCGGTACTCGTCGGCGGTTGTGATGGTCTCCATCGGGGAGTCGAAGACGGCCATGCCGCCCATGAGGTCGGAGATCGCACCGGCGAGGTGGGCGACGAACTGGACGTGTCGGCTGTCTTTGAGGACAACCTCGCTCGCGAACCTGACTTTGACCAGGGCGGGGCAGTCGGCCAGGTTGTCCAAGACCTCTTTTGTGGGGACGACGCTATCGTGGAAGAGGTCGGGTCGGAACGCGGTTGTGTTCTTTGACCGGAGCGCAACCGCTAGATGGGTGCGGACATCGCTGAACAGGAGACCTTCTTGGACGCCGATGCATGGCACTCCGGGCCGGTTGTGGGGGTTGCCCTTGAGGACACGGTCCATGATGCGCTCTTGGGGCGGGAGCCTGGTCTCGGTTGTGTAGACCCAGATCTCGTGGATGGCGAGGTATCCCGTGGTGCGGTTGCCGACCACGAGCCGCCAGAAGATGATTGCGGCCAGGGCGGTGAGCAGGCCCAGGAAAACGAGCCAGCCGGCCACTTTAGGGTCGCGCTCCGGTGAGCCACTTTTCTGCCTCTTGGAACTCGGTGGCGTTCAGTCCCGAGTAGCAGACATCGCACAGGCCCGCCTCGTTGACGCGCTTGGCGCAGCAGAGCATGCACAGATCGTCCCTGACGGCGCGTTTGACGATCCTTTCTTGCGTGAGTGCCCAGCCGAGGTGCTCGCGGGGGACCGCTTGTGGGTGGAGCCTGTCCATGAACCCCAACGGTACCCGCCAAAGGTAACCTCGACCGCTGATGACTCTGGCCACATTCAATGTCAACTCGATCAGGGCCCGGATGCCCAGGCTCTTGGAGTGGCTCGCCGAGGCAGACCCGGACTTTGTGGCTGTCCAAGAGACCAAGGTGGAGGACGACAAGTTCCCGTTTGCGGACCTGGAGCCGACTGGGTACCACGTGAGCGTCCACGGCCAGAAGAGCTACAACGGGGTGTGCCTGCTTTCGAAGAAGCCGCTGGAGGACGTTGAGACTGGATTTGGCGACCCTTCGATGCCGACCGACTGCCGGATCATCCGCTGCACTGTCGGGGGCGTTCACATCGTCAACACCTACGTCCCGAACGGGACGGCGGTGGGTGGTGACAAGTGGGCCTACAAGATGGCCTGGATGGAGCGGTTCGCGGGTTTTTGTTCTGATATTGCCAAACCGGGGGACAAGGTCGTGTGGCTCGGGGACATCAACGTTGCTCCCACGCCTTACGACGTGTACGAGTCGGAGCGGCACCTGGGGGACGTCGGGCACCATCCGGACGAGTTCGAGCGGTTGGCGAGGATCGTCGACTGGGGTTGGACGGACATGTTTCGGAAGGTCAACCAGGAACCTGACCATTACACTTTTTGGGACTTCAGGATCCCCAACGCCCTCCCGCGGAACCTGGGCTGGCGCATCGACCACATTTATACGTCGGAGCCGCTGGTGGGGACGCTGGTGGACTGCTGGGTCGACAAGGACGCTCGGGGGAAGGAGCGTCCGAGCGACCATGCCCCTTTGCTCGCCAGGTTTGCGTGGGACTGATACCGGAAGGCCCGACCACTCTGCTCGTGCGCGGGCGTGAGATCCTGGTGGACGTGAGGCGGAGCAGGAAGGCGCGGCGGATCAGGTTTCGGGTGCTTTCTGGAGGGATCGAGCTGGTGCTGCCGCTCCGTGACCGGACGAGCCTGAGACGGATCGTTGGGTCGTCAGAGGCATGGCTGGACAAAGCTTGGGGCACGCTCGAGCTCAGGCGCGGGGCTTCGGGCGATGGGGAGACGGTGTGGGTGAGGGGTGAACGGCAGCCACTGGACGAGCTTGGGGTCTGCCAGGGCGAGTTTGTCCGGCGGACAGTTGTGGAGGCGAGGCGGGAGCTCCCACGGACAGTCGCAGATGTCGCGGGGCGGACCGGGCTTGTGCCGGTCAGGGTCTCGGTGCGGAACCAGTCTTCCCGGTGGGGGAGTTGTAGCCGCCGCGGGACGGTGAGCCTGAACTGGAGGCTCTTGATGGCTCCGGACTGGGTTGCGGAGTACGTGATCGTCCACGAGCTGTGCCACCTGAGGCACATGGACCACTCGGCGGATTTTTGGCGGTTGGTGGAGACCCACTTTCCTGAGCAGAGGGCGGCCAAGGCCTGGCTGAAGGCGCACGGGCATGAGCTCATGCACCTTCAGGTGGGGCAGGGAAGCGGTTAGAACCGGTATCCGAGCGTGAACGCGTAGGTTTTGGTCTGGTTGACCGATCCTGCCGCGGGCGTGGAGTCGAAGGTGAAGATCCAGCGGAAGCCGGCCGACATGTGGTCGTTGAGGCTGTAGGTGAGTCCCAGGCTGGACAGGTAGAAGTAGTCGCCGAACGCGCTGGCGTTGGGGACGTACAGGAAGTTGTGGTCGACGGAGAGCTTGTTGGTGATCTTGCGCTCGTAGTCGCTGGCGAACTGGATACCGAAGTAGCTGTTGCTGCTGCCGACAAAGTTCTCGTAGACCTGTGACGCGCCGACGCTGACCCTCCAGGTGGAGGTTTCGTTCTTGGTGACGGTGTAGCCCGCGCCGGCGCCGTAGACCTGCCTCAGATTGAGGAGGTTGACACCGTCCCGATCGTACGCGGCGCTGAAGTACCAGAAAAGGTTGGCGTTCTGGTCCCTTTCGTAACGTCCGGAGAGGTTCCATTGGTCGCTGGTGACCGAGTAGGGTCCTCCGCCGACGGGGGTTTGGCGCGCCCAGTTGTAGAAGCCGCTAAAGCCGAGCCTTGAGCTGCCGTTGTCCTGCTTGGCCCTGGCGACAACGAAGATTGAGTCTGTGTTCCTATTACCCTGGAAGAAGGTGAGGCTGGATTCGACCGAGCCGTGGAACTTGTTGTCTGTGTCTGCAAGAACCGGTGCGGAGACTGCTGCGACCGCAACCAGCATAAGGGTGTTCCTCAACATCGGTGGGAGTTTGGCACAGGGCCGTTGGGGTTGGGGCTTGGTTGGTGGGCCCGGTGGGAATCGAACCCACACCTAGCGGTTATGAGCCGCCTGCTCTGACCACTGAGCTACGGGCCCGGCCCAGGGATGATACCGTGACGGGTTTGGCGGGTCTGTCGGTGGAGTTTGACGCCAGATTGTGGGCCCTGGGGCGAATATCGGTACATTGGAGCGGATGGACGAGCCGCGAGAAGACGAGGAACCGTTCCGCCCGATCCAAGTGGGCCAGACCTGGCTTTTGGCCGCGATCGCGGCGTTTATGTCGTGGCTGTTTGGGCTTTCGGTGGCCTTTGCCGGGGTGTTTCTGGCGTACGGGACGCGGGCGTGGGGCGAGGCGACGGGCGTTTTCGCGGCCGGGTTTTTGCCGGGCTTTGTGAGCATGGGCTTTTTTGCGGGGTTTGTGTGCGTGGTGACCCAGCAGGTGCGTTTTCGCACGTTCGTCTTGGGGTTTTTCACTCAGACACTGCCTTTGATGGTGGGTCTGGCGATGATGAAGCCGCTGAGCGTTTGGACGGTGGTGGCGGGTTTTGTCGGTGCGGTGGTCGCTTTTGCCTTGGTGCCGCGAGTTTCTATCCGTCTTTCGAACCGGAAGTGGCGGCGCTGGGCCAAGCCTGGGACGTACGAAGAGAACTTTTGACGGTTGTTTTTTGTTGTCTGGTGGGCCTTTGTGTGGGGATTTTTGGTGGGTCGAAGGGTGTGTTTTGCGCCCAGTTCGAAGCTGGCGGGTGGGGCTAGGGTCCCGAGATCCCGAAGAGTCCTGTTGGGGTCCTTGACAGCGGGGGTGCCTACTGGTATGATTCCCCTTCGCCGACAAGCCTAAGTTTGGTCGGTGGGCTGCAAAGCCG
>CAZGER010000054.1:8104-8745 GCA_964524565.1 uncultured Chthonomonas sp.
ATCATAGAGGTCAGTGGACTGCGCGTAAAAGACACCAGTGTATCGAAGCGTTGAAGCTAAAGAGGGTGCATGGTGAATGCCTAGGGACAAGTTGCCGATGAAGGACGTGCAAGCGACGAAACGCCACGGGGAGAAGCACGAGTTCTGTGATCCGTGGATATCCGAATGGGGAAACCCGGCGAGGGTCATGCCTCGTCATCCGGTTCTGAATACATAGGGGCCGAGAAGGGCACCTGGTGAACTGAAACATCTTAGTAACCAGTGGAAGAGAAATCGAAGAGACTCCGTAAGTAGCGGCGAGCGAACGCGGACCAGCCTAAACCAGTCGGCATGCCGGCTGGGGTTGTGGGGCATCCACAACTTTCCCCTAACTGTGGTTTCGGTCAATAGACCGTTGCCAGAGTTAGAGGAGAGTTGAAACGAAGACTTGGTGCGGTTAAGAGGAAAAGCGTTGGAAAGCGCTGCCATAGAGGGTGATAGCCCCGTACTTTAATGACCAACCAGATTCAGGATGTACCCGAGTAGCGCGGAGCACGAGGAATTCCGCGTGAATCTGCCCGGACCACCGGGTAAGGCTAAGTACAATTTGTCACCGATAGTGCATCCAGTACCGTGAGGGAAAGGTGAAAAGAACCCCGGGA
>CAZGER010000055.1:0-6936 GCA_964524565.1 uncultured Chthonomonas sp.
GGAGTCTGTGTTGGCGAAGGAGTTTTGGGCGAACGCGGCGGCGATGCCTGAGCTTGTGGCGTTGAAGGAGTAGACGTCCCTGGTGACGCCCGCCTCTTTTGCGAGCTGTCCACGGTCGCCTTCGCGGAGGTCGTTGAAGCGGGAGAAGCCTGTCGAGACCTCTTGGTGGGACCATGCGCCTTTGAACCATCCGGCGTCGAGTCCGAGTCCGCTGCGCCAGAAGGAGTCTTGGTCGTCGGTGACCTTGAGCCAGTCGTAGGTGAGTCCGAAGCCTTTGTAGGGGGCGGCGAAGTTGAGTTGTTCGCGCAGGAGGCCGCGTTCTTTGGCGAGCTGTTTTTTGTCCTCTTCGCGCAGGCCGTTGAACTTGGTGAACCCAGAATCGACGTGGGAGCTGGAGTAGGAGACTTTTGCTCCGCCGATGCTGAACTGGGAGTTGCGCCAGGTGATGGAGCCGTTGGAATCGCCGACGGTGGAGATGCCGAGTCCGACCTTGACGTCTTTTGTGCCAGCGTCGGAGAGTTGGATGGAGGTCCTTTTGAGCCCTCGTTCTCCGGCTATGGCGTTGACGGTCCCCTGGTCTATGCCAGCGTCGCTGAGGGCGCCGAAGGCACCGAACTTTTCTTCGACGTCCTGGTAGGTGGCGCGGAGCCTTCCGCCGAGCATTCCGGCATCGAGGTTTTGGAGGATGGCGACTCCGGTGCCGCCTTGGTCCTGGTTGTTGGAGGACTCGTTGCCGTAGAGGTCGGTGGAGTTAGACCGCTCTCTTTTATTGAGCATGAGCACGCCACTGACCCCGCCGCCAGCGAACTTGAAGGAGTTGGCCATGCCGAAGACGTTGCCGACGAACTGTGAGCCGTCGGCCATTCTTTCGGTGTAGCCCATGCCGATGACAGCCTTGGCGCCTGGTGCGAAGGTGAAAGTGAAGGCGTTTCCGGACCCTGCCATGCCGCCGGAGACGCCTTGGTTGTTCTTTTTGTCGTCGTAGCGGTAGGTGACGCGGATGGACTGTCCGGTCCTGGTGGGGACTTTGAGATAGACCGTGCCGGAGGTGTAGTCGATGCCGTACTCTTTGTCTTTTTCAAGCCTGCGGCCATCGAGTTCGACCGAATCTGAGCGCGGGTAGACGTGCCCGTGCCTGAGGGGGATGGTGAAGCGGCCGTCTTGGAGGGGGATGAGTTCGTGGGCGGCCTTACCGGAGAGGTCGATCTTGAGCTCTTGGGGGGGATCGGTGGGGGTTCCGGCGAGCGTGAACTGCGCCCATGCCTGAACCGAGATCGGCAGGCAGGCGACGAACGCCAGGTTCCGCAGTTTTCCTCCCATCATTCCACCCTGTCCGGGCTCTTCTCAATTATGGTCGTTCTCTGCCTTGAAACGAGTGCAGTTTCACCATTTTTGAGCCTGTTGGCGACGCGATTTGTTTGGTCCGCGCCGTTTGTGCCCTGTCCTACTTCAAAGACGTCCGCAAAAGTGCCAGGTTTCGTTGGGATCCCTTTTTGCGGGAAGTTTGTTTGCCGATCATCTGAAGGAGCATGGAGCACGAGGATCGGATCGTTGTCGTTACGCTCACGTACGACGAAGCATATGAGATCCTAAACCATTGCCTGCAGAGTGCAGGGGATGACACTCCGATGTTCCGGAAGGCGCTCCGCCGATTGGCGTGGGCGATCGAGTGCCGCGACGAAGACACAGACGCGGCAGCCTAGAATAGGAACGGGCCGCCCCTTTTGGGGTCGGCCCGCGGTTATTCAAGCCCGGCCTTATTCGACCTTGCTAATGGCATCAGCGAGTTCGTTGAGGCCCTTTGCGTTGGGTTTGAAGTTGACGAACTTTGCCGTCACCCTTTTGTTCTTGTAGACGATGACGGTGTTCTTGACTTCCTCGGCTGTGTTGATCTTGTAGGACCGGACGCCCCTGTCTGTGGTCGCGAGGACGGTGGATCCGATGCTCGGTGCCTTTGACATGTCGGCGACCTTTTGTGCGGTCGCTTTGTCGGCGTCGTTGTTGACGAGGTTGATGACGAAGGCTTTGAAGTCAGACTTGCTTGCTTCGACCCGTCCATTGAGGAATTTCGAGATGGCGACCATGTTTTCGGTGGTGTCGCCGTTGTTCCAGACCTGCACCGCAGGTCTTGCGCCGTAGGTTCAAGGGGGGCAAGCGTTGGTGCCTTTGTCGGGCCCGGCGATGTGTGTGGGATGGAACGGGGTGACGGCGTCTCCGACGTTCAATCCTGAATCGGCCAGGCTGGCGATCGCGGGCACGGCAAGCGCTGCCGCGAGGACCGTGAGCAGTGTTGCGTTCTTCATTTGTTGTCCGACATCCGGCTTTGGGCCGGAGCTACAGGATAAACGCGGCTCGGGGGTTGAAAGTTCTGCCTTGCAGATGAACAGGGTCGTTTTTCTGTCGGACCGGTCGGCTGGTCGGACGGTTCGGAGGCTGCTTGGTCATAATGGAGCGCATATGTCCAGCGACATTAAGCGCATCGTCGCGACCGACTGTGGCTCCACGACCACGAAGGCGATCCTGATCGAACAGAACTCTGAGGGCAAGTACCGTTTGGTGGCCCGCGGCGAGGCCCCGACGACGGTCGAGCGGCCGTTTGAGGACGTGACGATCGGCGTTTTGAACGCGATCACTGAGCTTGAGGAGATCACTGAGACGAACGTTCCGGAGGGTTTCACGCCTTCGCGCCGGAAGCTGGTGAAGGACAGTGTGGTCTGGCGGATGGTGAAGGAGGGCGACCGTGGGGAGCAGAGGTCGGCGGAGAACGACGGTTCGGACATTTACGTTTCGACCTCTTCTGCCGGTGGCGGTTTGCAGATGATGGTCGCGGGGGTCGTCAAGGCGATGTCGGCTGAGTCGGCGGAGCGGGCGGCGCTTGGAGCTGGCGCGATCTTGATGGACACGCTGGCGGTCGACGACGGTCGGAAGGACTATGAGAAGGTCGAGCGGTTGAGGAAGCTACGGCCGGACATCATTCTGATGTCGGGGGGGACGGACGGCGGGACGAAGACGCACCTGGTGGACATGGCCGAGGTGATCTTGCGGGCGGACCCGAAGCCACGGTTCGGCGACATGAAGCTGCCGGTGATCTTTGCCGGGAACACGGAGGCCAGGGGCGAGGTGAAGGAGGTTCTTGGCGAGTCGATCGAGCTGAACGTTGTGGACAACCTGCGTCCGACTCTCGACCGGGAGAACCTGGACCCGGCGAGGGACGAGATCCACGAGCTGTTCTTGCAACACGTTATGCAGCAGGCGCCGGGCTACAACAAGCTTTTGGAGTGGGCGAGCTACGACGTGATGGCGACCCCGAACGCTGTCGGTAAGCTTCTTAAGGCTTATGCCGACCAGGAGAGTATCAACATTCTTGGAGTTGATATCGGTGGCGCGACGACCGACGTTTTTTCAGTTTTTGACGGGGTGTACAACCGTACGGTCTCTGCCAACCTGGGTATGAGTTATTCGATCTGCAACGTGCTGAAAGAGGCGGGGACTGACAACATCGCCAGGTGGATCCCGTTCGAGATCGATCCTTACGAGGTCAGGAACCGGTTGCGGAACAAGATGATCCGTCCGACGACGATCCCTCAGGCGTACGAGGACCTGTTGATCGAACAGGCGGTGAGCCGGGAAGCTTTGAGGCTGGCGTTTGACCACCACAAGTCGTTGGCGAGGTCGCTCAAGGGTGTCCAGCAGCACAGGGACATTGGCCAGGTCTTTGACCAGGCGGGGACGGGCGAGACGCTGATCAAGATGATGAAGCTGGACATGATCATCGGTTCTGGCGGTGTGCTCTCGCACGCGCCCAAGCGGGCGCAATCTGCTTTGATGATGATGGACGCCTACCAACCTGAGGGTGTGACGATGTTGACGGTGGACTCTATCTTTATGATGCCGCACTTAGGCGTTTTGAGCGAGCACCTTTATGAAGCGGCGAAGCAGGTTTTTGACCACGACTGTATCGTAAAGTGCGGGCACTGCATCTCTCCTGTCGGGACGGGCAAGGAAGGCGAGCCGATCGTGACGGTTGTGGGTGACGGGGTGAACGAGAGTGTGAAGGTCGGGGAGATCAAAGTGGTCCCTCTTGGCCGGCACGAGTTCAAGAACGTGACGATCACTCCGGCGAAGAACTTTGACGTCGGGGCCGGAAAGGGCAAGTCTTTGGAGGCGCGCTGCGAGGGCGGGACCGTCGGCATCGTGATCGATGGGCGGGGGCGTCCGCTGGTGCTGCCTACGGACAGTTCGACCAGGGTCGGCAAGCTTCGCGAGTGGCTGGGCGCGATGGGTCTGCCGCTGCCGAGCTAGGGCCGGCGGGGCAGACGAGGGCCGCTTGCGGCGCGAGGAGGGCGTGGCCTTGGGCCGCCGGCCCTAGGTTTTTGCGATATCTCCGTAGAGGTCTGGACGCCTGTCGTTGAACGTGTCGGTGGAGAATGCCCCAGGGATGATTTCAGTCCGTTTTTGGTCGGCGAGGGGCAGATCGAGGTCGGCGGTTATGGCGGATTCGCCGGGTCCGGCGTCCTGGAGTCGTGTGCCATCGAGGTTGTAGATGCCCGAGTCGCCTCGGAAGCTGAAGCCGTTTTCGTCTTCGATGCGGTTGCAGGTGGCGTAATAGACCTTGTTCTCGGCGCAGCGGGCGGGCACCATGACGCTTGGCGGTGCGCCTTTTCTGACCGGCCAGTTGGTGGGCAGGACGATGATCTGGGCACCTTTGAGGGCGAGGACGCGGGTTGCTTCGGGCGGTCGGAGATCGTAGCAGACCAGGATTCCGAGGGTCCCGAGTTCTGTGTGGAAGACGGGGAGGTCGTCGCCTGGGACGGCGAAGCGGTCGAACCCGAGGCAGGGCAGGTGGGTTTTTGCGTAGCGTCGGCAGCGTCCGTTGGGCTCGATGAGGAGGGCGGCGTTTTTGAGGCCCTGGCCGTCTTTTGTCGCGGCACCGACGACGAGGGTGACCCCGGTCTTTTGTGAGGCTTGGACGAGGCTTTGGATCTCAGGGTGGGCTTTTGTGACCTCGTGGGTGGTTGGGTCGGCGTGGCACTCGAGGGCGATTTCTTGGGCCTGTTGGGGTGATGAAACACAGTAGCCGGTGAGGAAGGCTTCGGGCAGAACGAGGAGGTCGACAGCGTCTTGGGCGGCCTGTTGGAGCAGGTCGAGGGCTTTTTGTGCGTTTTTGGCTGGGTCGTTGAAGACGACGTTGGTCTGTGCGCAGCGGATTCTCATCGGGGTTTGCCTTGTCCCATGATGGTCGAATCTGGCGGGGATGGCATGGGCTGGTTGTGGGGGGGGTGCGCTTTTATACGGGGCATACAGGGGTTTTGGTAGACTCTTTATAGGGTTCACGGGTGTTACCCTTGTGTTTGTAGACAACGAGAGACTCGGTGCCCGATAAGAGTTGGCAAACCGTGGTGGTTTGATCCGGTTGAAGAGTTGTTCGGGCGTCGAAGGCACGGAACATGAGAAAGTGGCAGTTGTACGTCGTGGTCGGGTGTCTGGCGGTGGCGGCGGTGGTGATCGGGTTGCGGGCGGTGCCGCCCCACACGCCGGACCAGGTCGCAAAGAAAGCCATTGGCTGTTACGTTGCAAGGAACTACGGTTGTTTGTGGGGCCTGGCATCGGACGATGAAAAGGCGGTCATTTCGAGGGAGGTGTTTGAGCGGGCGATGGGGCAGGTCCACGAGGACCACTTTCAGGGCCGTTTGAGCGTTGACAAGCCGCTTGACAAGACCTATGCCACGGGCGGCGCCGTCTCTGCCCCGTACATTGTCCGTGACGAGAGCGGCAAGCGGTACTCGATATTGATTCAGGCGACGCCGTTGGAGAAGGGGGCGGCTTTGACGGACATGTGCCTTTCTGCGGTCATATGTCCTTATATGCCTGTGGACGCTGACGACAAGATTGTGCAGACGGGCTCTTCTCGGGTTGGAAACCGACTGGAAGCGTTCCGGTACGCGGACCGTGTCCTTGCACCGATGGGTTTGACGGGTGGGGTGTCGAACCACAAGCCGGGCGAGATCGTTCTGTGGTCCGATCTGGTGGCCAAGTTCGACCGTGTCGAGCGCGAGTTGAAGAGTTCTAAGCCGGGGCACTCGTCGGCGGCGGGCGGTTAGCTTTCCACGCGGATCCAGTTTTCGAGCTTGGTGACGCAGGTGAGGCGGGTGGTCTCTTCGAGCGACCTGGTGAGGTCGGCTTCTTTGCAGACGTGGGTGAGGAAGGCGATCTCTCCGAGTCCGCCGACCTTGGTCTTCATTTCCATTGCTGCGAGTCCGACTTTGTGGCGTCCGAGGGCGGTGGCGATCTTGCCCAGGGTTCCGGGGGTGTCTTGGACCTCGAACCGGATGTAGTAGCGGGACTCGAGTTCTGAGACGGGCAGGCACCTCATACCGGTGCCGTAGGGGATGGTGCTTCCCTGCCCTCCGGCGAGGATGTTCCGGACGACATCGAGGATGTCTCCTGCCACTGCGGAGGCTGTAGGGTCTGCGCCGGCGCCGCGCCCGGAGAACATGAGGTCGCCGACGAAGTCGCCGTGGAGCCAGAGGGCGTTGTAGACTCCGTTGACGGTGGATATCTGGTGGTCGAGGGGGACGAGGGTGGGGTGGACCCTGACCATGAGGGCGCCGGACTCGATCTCTTCGCAGATCCCTAGGAGTTTGACCCTGTAGCCAAAGACCTTGGCGTAGGCCATGTCTTCGGTCGAGACGCGGCTGATGCCTTCGCGGTGGACCTGGTGGAGGTCCAGCTGTCTGCCGAAGGTGATGGCGGCGAGGATGGCGATCTTGTAGGCGGTGTCGTAGCCTTCGATGTCGCTGGTGGGGTCTTGTTCGGCGTAGCCGAGCTCTTGTGCCTCTTTGAGGGCCTGGTCGAACGACTTGCCCTTTTGCTCCATCTCTGTGAGGATGTGGTTTGTGGTGCCGTTGAGGATGCCCTCGCGGATGGCCATCTGCA
>CAZGER010000055.1:6946-8563 GCA_964524565.1 uncultured Chthonomonas sp.
GCCGTCGACGATGACATCGTTTGCGGCGAGCTGGTGTTTGAGGGGCTGGACGACGGGGATCCCGCCACCGACGGCTGCCTCGAAGTGGAGGTCGAGCCCTTTTGACTTGGCGAGGCCGGTGAGTTCGGACCCGTGTTTGGCGATGAGTTCTTTGTTGGCGGTGACGACGTGCTTGCCGGACTCGAGGGCGCGTTTGACCAGGTCCCTGGCGGGTTCTTCGCCTCCGATGACCTCGACGATGATGTCGGTTTCTAGGTCATCGACGATGGACCGGAGGTCGGTTGTGAAGCGGCCTGGTGGGAGGCTGCGCTTTTTGGCGGTGTCCCTGACGCCAATTTTGCCGACAGTGACGTTGGCGCCCGTTTTTGAGTGGAACTCCTCGCGGTTGTCGTGGAGCATGCGGTAGGTTCCCTCGCCGACAGTGCCGAAGCCGAGGAGCCCGATTTTTATCTGACGCTGTTCAGCCAATGTAGAGAAGCGGCTCTCCTGGCTGTACGAGTTGTGCGTTTTCTGCCGCGACCTTGGTGACTGTCCCGGAGACTGGGGCGGTGATCTCGTTGAAGACCTTCATCGCCTCGATGAGTGCGACGACCTGTCCTTGTTCCACGACGTCGCCAAGTTTGGCGAACGGTGGCGAGCCTGGTGAGGATGCGGCGTAGAAGATGCCGGTCATTGGGCTGGTGACGGGCACTCCGGCCGGGGCCTGTGGTTGGGGCGGTGCGGCGGGCTGTCGCTTTTGCCTGGGGGCGGGGGCCTCTGCACCTGGGTTTTGGGCGACGGCGAGCTTTCTTCCTGGGGGTTCGTGCGCCATTTCGACGCACCAGTCCTCGCCCTGGAGCTTTGCCTTTTCCAGCCCGAACTCGGCGACGATCCCTGCGAGTTCGTCGATTTTGGCCTTGATTTCGCCCACGGGGGAATTATGTCCGGTCGCGGGGTTGGGATTGGGCAAAGTGAGGGAACTCGGCCCGTCTGGCGGGCATATAGAGTGATGTCCTGTCTGATCAGGACGCCATCCCCAAGTGGGGTGGAGGCGGGTTTTTGCTCTCCCCTTGGCCTTGCCGAAGCCCCACACTCCTTTTTTCTGGTCCTTCCGGGGTGCCTTGCTGAGCCGGTATCATTGTGCCCGGTGCCTTCGGGCGCCAAATCCACATGGCACGGCGCGTCTGAGGGTGCGCAAGCAGCAGACGAACTGAGTCGCCGGGGCCAGAGGCAAAACCCAAAGGAAAAAACCACCATGCCAGAACTCAGCATGAAAGACCTGCTTGAAGCAGGCGTCCATTTCGGCCACCAGACCAGGCGTTGGAACCCGAAGATGAAGCGATTCATCTACGGTGCGCGCAACGGTATCTACATCCTTGACCTTCACCAGACGATCGAGATGTTCCGTGACGCGTTGCAGAAGGTCCAAGACATTGTCGCGGACGGCGGCACGGTCCTTTTTGTGGGGACCAAGAAGCAGGCCCAGGCGGCGGTGAAAGAGGCTGCATCCAAAAGCGGGCAGTACTACGTGACCGACCGTTGGTTGGGCGGGATGCTGACGAACTGGGACACGATCAGCCAGAGGATCATCCGGCTGAAGGAGCTGGACCGGATGCAGGACGAGGGCTATCTGGCGCG
>CAZGER010000056.1:0-8414 GCA_964524565.1 uncultured Chthonomonas sp.
TGTCGAAGATAAGGATGTCGGTGCTGCGTTCGAGCTCGCTGATCTGGGACAGGAACGTGCCCATGCGTTTTGGCCCGGCGCGAAGGAGGGAGGGGACGGCCGATCCGCCGGTGATGGCCCTGACGCCACCGGGGCCCTCGGCGACGATCTGTCGGAGAGTCTTTTTGCCAGCGACGACGTGCTGGAGGTTGTGCTCTGGCGTGATGCCGAGGACGATATCGAGGTTGGCGAGCTGGAGGTCGGCATCGAAGACGAGCGTCCTCTTGCCGGTCGCAGCGAGGGCTGCTGCGAGGTTGGCAGAGAAGGTCGTTTTTCCGACCCCTCCTTTTCCACTTGTGACGGCAATGGTGAGCATGTTTTAGTCTCCGTACATCTCCCAGATGGATTCGGACCCGATCCCCCCGATGGCTGTGAGGAGCTCGGCCCTGTCTGTCTGGCGGTCAATCTTGATTTTTCGAGCCTTGGTGGCTGTTTCTTGGCTGGTTTTGGCGGACCTTGGCGCCGGGGTGTCGCGGACGGGTGCGTCGGCCCTTTTTGCGGAGGGGAGGGCGTAGCTGCGGGCGATGGCGTGGAAGAGTTCCTGGGTCCCGGCCAGGCTCATGACGAGCCTTTTACCGACGGCCTGGGTGAGGTAGTCGGTGACTTGGAGATCGAGGGGGTCGGCGAAGACGCAGTGGAGCTCTGTCTCGCTGACAGACACGGGGAGGACGAGCCTTGAGAGGGCGAAGGTCGGCGAGACGAGCCTGAGGGCGTCGGCCTGAGGTTGGATCTCGTCGACGTTGGCCCTTGGTAGCTCGTACTGCTCGGCGAGGCAGTCGACGACCTGGTCTTCGGTGCAGAACCCGAGGCTGACGATGACCTCACCGAACCGGTTGAGGGTTTGTCGTTGGGTGGCGAGGGCCTCATCGCGCTGTCCTGGCGTGATGAGTCCTTTCCCGACCAGCCAGTCGCCCACCTTCTGGTATCTGCTCATACGGAATCTCCTGGCGCGGGGCGCCTGGGTTAATGATCGGTCGGCTGTTGCTTTGGGTTTAGCGTGTGGGCGGAGAAATTCGGGAGATTCGGGAATTTGCGTTGAACGAATCCTGGAGTGGCTTCGTTCTAACTTTTTGGGTGTGGAAGCACCCTGAGAAAAACCGGGTTTTTGATATGCACAAACAGGGAATCTGCCGCGCAGTGATGCGCTCGCTGGTCGTTTCGTCGGTCCTTGTGCCGGCGGCAGTTTCGTGGGCCCAGACGCCGCCCTCTTTGCAGGGTGTTCGTCCTCCGACGGGTTCTGGACAGCTGGGCGGTCAGGCTGGCGACTTTGCGCCGGACCATTTTGTCGTGACGTTCGCTCCGGGCGTTTCGGAGGGTGTGAAGTCCGCTTTGGCCGGGCAGTACGGCCTGACGATCGACCACAAGCGGCGGAGCAGGTACTTCACCGTTTACACGCTTTCACCTTCGATGTTGGCGGCGGGTATGACGCCCTCGAAGATGGTCGGCATCGTCTCGACGTACGCCGGTGTGGCCTACGCCGAGCTTGACGCGCGGGTGGTGCCGGACTTTGTGCCGAACGATCCGCAGTTTGGCCAGCAATGGCACTTGAACAACACGGGCCAGGGCGGCGGGACGCCTGACGCGGACGTGGACGCGGTGGAGGCTTGGGACGTGGGGGTCAATCCCCAGGTCGTGGTTGCGGTCTGCGACACTGGTGTCGAGTGGCACCACCCTGACCTTCAGGCCTCGATCTGGTCGAACCCGGGCGAGATCGCCGGCAACGGGATCGACGACGACGGGAACGGGTTCATCGACGACACGATGGGCTGGGACTTTGCCGACAACGACAACGATCCTGACGAGGGTGGCGACACGCACGGCACGCACGTTGCGGGGATCGTTGCGGCGACGCACAACAACGGTGTCGGTGTCTCTGGCGTCGGCCAGGACATCAAGATCATGGCTTTGCGGCACTACGACGGGCAGGGCACATGGATGACCGATTTGGCGAACGCTATCGACTACGCGTGGCAGAACGGCGCGGACGTCATCACTGTCTCTTACAACATCGACGGGTTCACACAGACGCTGGTCGACGCGATCAAGCGGGCGGGGACGGCGGACGTCGTTTACTGCAACTCGGCCGGGAACAACGGCCAGCAGAACCCTCCGAGGCAGCAGATCCGGAACATGTCGAACAACGTGATTTTTGTCGCGGCGACGGACCGGAACGACAACAAGGCCAATTTTTCGAACTGGGGGAACCTGATCGAGATCGGTTCGCCTGGTGTGAGCATCCTTTCGACGGTCGCTGGCGGCGGTTATGCGAACTTTGACGGGACATCGATGGCGACTCCGCTTTGTGCGGGGATCGTTGCGATGGTGCGGGCCTACGACCCTGGGCTTTCGGCCAGGGACGCGCTGGACAAGGTGATCGACACGGCGGACTCTGTGCCGCAGTTGAACACGTTCATCGCCGGTGGCAAGCGGGTGAACTGCAACAACGCGATCACGGGTTCTGGTTCGACGGTGGGTGCTGTCGGTGTGACGGTTGTGATGGGGACGCAGTCGGGCGGCGATTTGAACTCGCTTGGCGCATCTGACGACAACTGGATGTCGGTGCTTTCCGCGTACTATCCGAACCGTGGGAACTACGCGGTGATGGACCTTGAATTCGATTCCCCGGTCGCCAGTGGCGACGTGAAGGGTGTCTCATTTGTGTGCGAGTCGCACACGGACGGTTCGAACGTGACGCAGTTCATCTCGTTCTACAACTTCAGGAAGAACACTTGGGACAGGCTGGGATCCGGTCGGTTGGCGAGTGGGGACCTGGAGTTTGAGGCGGCGTCACCGACGCAGGCGGTGGAGGACTATGTCCACCCGACGACGCAGAAGGTGCTCGTGCGGTTGCAGGCCTTCCAAGCGTTTAGGCGCAACGGTGCGATCCCGCTTCCGTTCACCTATTCTGTGGACCTGGCCGGTCTTTCGATCAAGTAGGAGCCTGTTGGGAACGCCGTCGGCCTATGGGTCGGCGGCGTTTTTTTTGACTGCAGAGGCAAATTTCTGTACAATGGTTAGATCCCGTGCGTTTGGGGCGGGAATGTGATTGCGATGAAAATTCCGAGAAGTGCTTTACGCCTGTCAGCAGCATGCTTGACGGCGGCTATCGCGTTGGGAGCGTCGGCGCAGGTTGGGTTCAGTGTCAACCAGCGTCCGGTCGGCTATGTGGACCCGTTCAGCCTGCCGGCCGGGACGAAGTATGCGAAGGACCACATTGTGGTCGCTTTCCGCCCTGGCGTGAGCCCGGCGGTGAAGTCGTCTTTGCGTGCGAGGTACGGCCTGACCCTCGACACCGTCAACAGGAGCGACTATTTTGAGATTTGGAACCTGCCGGCGAAGGCTGTGCAGGCTGGTCTGACGGTCGAGACGACGGTTCGTTCTTTGATGGACAACCCTTTGTTGCAGTTTGCGGAGTTCGACACGGCGCTTGAGCCGGACTTTGTTCCGAACGACACAAACTTTGCCCAGCAGTGGGGCCCGAACAACACGGGTCAGACAGGCGGCACGAGCGATGCGGACATCGACGCGGTCGAGGCTTGGAACAAGACTCTCGGTGACGCGCAGGTGGTGGTCGCAGACTGTGACGACGGTTACGACTGGGCCCATAACGACCTGAACGACGCGATCTGGATGAACCCGGGGGAGATCGCTGGGAACGGGATCGACGACGACGGGAACGGCTTTATCGACGACATCCGTGGCTGGGACTTTGTCCAGAACGACAACAACCCTGCCCCATCGGGCGGGAGCCACGGCACTCACACGGCGGGCACGATCGGTGCTGAGTTCAACAATGGGCTCGGTGTGGCGGGGATGGGTCCGAACATCCGCGTGATGGCGCTGAGGATCTACTCTTCGGCGGCGTGGATGACGCACCTGACCAACGCGGTGGACTACGCATGGAGGAACGGCGCTGAGGTCATTAGTGTCAGCTACAACATCGACGGTTACACGACGGCGTTGTTCCAGGCGATCCAGCGGGCGGAGACGGCGGACGTGATCTACTGCAACTCGGCGGGGAACAACAACCAGAACAACTCCACCAGGAGCTTGATCCGGACGTTGACGACGAACACGATCTTTATCGCTGCCAGCGACCACAACGACAACAAAGCGAGCTTTTCGAACTACGGGACTCGGGTCGATGTGTTTGCTCCTGGCGTGAACGTGATGAGCACGCTGCCGGGGAACACCTACGGGAACAACAGCGGGACTTCGATGTCTTGTCCGCACGCGGCGGGCTGTCTTGGTGTGATCCGCGCCAGGTACCCGCAGTTAACGGCGCGGCAGGCGCTTGACGTGTTGATCAACACTTCTGACCAGAAATCGAGTCTGAGCGCTTACGTGCCGCTTGGTCGGCGGGTCAACTTGAACCAGGCGACGAACTATGCGAACGTCTCTGGGCAGGTGGGTCTGGCTCGGTTCTTGGGCAACGCTGCGGCGAAGCCTTTGACGGTGCAGATCACGAACCCTGGGAGTCCGACGGTGCTCTCGACGTTCAACCTGACGGTGACGACGACGGGCAACCCTGAGATCTCGAACTTCTTGGTGTTCACGAACCAGTTGGGCAGCAAGGACGTGTACTTCAAGTACCCGGGTTATCTGCGGCGGAAGGTGGCGGGGGTTTCTATCGCCCATCCGACGACGGGCCTTGCGCCACTGCTGATGATCGGCGACTGCGACGGTGACAACGATGTGGACGGCCAGGACGCTTTGATCACGCGTGTCGCCAACGGCAGTTCGCCTGGGCACCCGAGGTGGGACCCGCGGGCCGACGTTGACGGCAACCTGGTTGTCGACATCCGCGACCTGCGCTGGGTGTACGAGAACATCGGACGGGTCGGCGACTAGGCCACAGGTCGGACCGATGGCGGGGCTGTGCAGGTTTGCACGGCCCCGCTTTTTTTGGTCAAGCGGCGAGGACGAGGTTTGTCCGGGCGAACGCGACCGCCTGGGCGATGGTCTGTTCGTCTGGGGAGAAGGCTCGTGCGACGGGCCCAGACGGTGGGATGTCCAGGGGCCAGTGTTCGAGGCCGTGGGTGTCTGCCTCTGCGATCGACCTAGCGACGTGGAGGATCGTCAGGGCGGTGGGGGCAAACTCGCTGGCGGTGGGGTCTTCGATGTTCTCGGCCACGGTGAGGAACTGTCCTGGCAGTCCGAGAGCCTCGCTCGCGCGGGCGGCGAGGGTGCCGATGGGGTGCTCGTGGACGGCGAGGAACGTGTGTCTGAGGCTGGTTTTGTGGCGTTCGGCGAGTTCGTAGATCCGGTCGAACTCTTGGGGGTCGGTGAAGGAGAGGAGTCCGAAGAGGACGTTGTGGAGGACGCCAGCGGCGTAGAGCTCTTCGGGGGTCCAGGCGACCGGGGGGGTGAGGTCTTTGGTGTTCCGCGAGAGGAAGCTGGCGGTGGCACCGACATAGCTGCCGTTTTTGGCGAAGCGCTTGAGGTCGAGGCGCGACTTGTGGGAGGCGTCGCAGACGAGGGAGTTTGTCCACATTGCGACGGCGAGGGACCTGAGGGACCTGTTTCCGAGGACGAGGGTGGCCTCTCGGACGCTGGTGGCGGGCCGGGAGCGTCCGAAGACGGCGCTGGAGGCGGCCTTGACGACCCCGGCGGTGAGGGCTGGGTCGGAGTGGATGACGTCTTCGATCTCGCGCGGTGACGGGTCTGGGTCGTCGAGGAGGGCGGTGAGACGCAGGGGGGACTGGGGCACCTGGGGGAGCGACTGGGTGGAGCCGAAGAGGTGCATGAGCTCGGCAAATGTGGTGTGGCCGGACGACACAGGTTGATTGTCGGCCAAAGAGTCGGGCGGCTGGACTGTGGATTGGTCTGCCAGCCGCCCTGAGGGTGATCGCTACTTGGACTTGAGGACGTCGCGGATTTCGGCCAGGAGCTCTTCGGAGGTCGGGCCTGCGGGTTCGGCGGGCGCAGACTCTGGCGCCTTTTTGATGCGATTGACCTGCTTGACGAGCATGAAGATGACGAACGCCAAGATAAGGAAGTTGAAGACGATGGTTACGAAGTTGCCGTAGTTGAGGGTGACGGCGCCAGCCTTTTTTGCGGCTTCGAGGGTCGAAACATCGGCGCCTACTGGGGCTTTGAGGACCATGAACATGTTGGAGAAGTCGATTCCTCCGGTCGCGAGGCCGACGACGGGCATGATGAGGTCGTTGACGATAGAATCGACGATCTTGCCGAAGGCGGCGCCGATGATGACACCGACGGCGAGGTCGAGGGCGTTACCTTTGGAAATGAACTCTTTGAACTCGGATACGAACGACATATGGGTTCCTTGTTTTGGTTGAGGGGAGGGGCGCCCCCGCCTGGGCGGGGGCTTAGTTTTAAGCGGTTTTAGTGGGTGACGACGCGGTCGAGGCCCTTGGCCTGTTCGATCCAGTCGGCGACCTCTGACTCGGAGGGGACGCGGCGGACGAGGCTCTTTGCCTCGTTGACCTCTTCGAGCTTGGCGGCAAGGTTGGCTGCGTTGCGCTGGGCGAGCTCGGGGACGGAATCAACGCCGGCGCCTTCGAGGAGGTCGGCGTATTCGCTGCCGACGCCTTTGATCCTGGAGAGGTCAGCGCGGTTGACCCATTCGAGGATGAGCTTTTCGCTGATGCCTGTCTTTTCGGCGATGTCTTCGCGGCCGGACTTGCCGGCTCCTGCGGCGAGGAGCTTCTCGTCGGTGTTGATGCCGGCTTCTTCGAGCTTGGCGCCGTATGTCGGGCCGATGCCTTCGATGTCTTTGATGTTTGCCATTGTCTTTCCAGATGGCCCTTTGGCGGGCCAGTGGCCAAGTCTATCCCGGTCTGGGGGCCGGAACAAGCGGTAGGTAAATGGGCAACGATTATTTCAGAATGTCGTCGACGACGAAGCCGTGGACGTCGGTGAGCCGGAAGTCTCTGCCCTGGTACCGGTAGATGAGTTTGGTGTGGTCCACTCCCATGCAGCGCATGATTGTTGCGTTGAGGTCGTGGATGTGGACGGCGCCGGGGGTGAAGTGCTCGGGGGTCGGGTTGATCGGGTTGCCCTCTTTGTCGACGATGTTGTAGCTGTAGTCGTCGGTTTGGCCGTAGGTGACGCCCGGTTTGACTCCTCCGCCCGCCATCCAGATGGAGAAGCAGCGGGGGTGGTGGTCGCGTCCGTAGTTGGTCTTTGAGAGGGGGCCTTGGCAGTAGACGGTGCGTCCGAACTCTCCGCCCCAGATGACGAGGGTCTCATCGAGGAGCCCTTTGCGTTTGAGGTCCATGACGAGGGCGGCGGAGGCCTGGTCGACGTCGCGGGTTTGGACCGGGAGGTCGTTGACGAGGTTGGAGTGGGTGTCCCAGCCTCGGTGAAAGATCTGGATGAAACGGACGCCCCTTTCTGCGAGCCTGCGGGCGAGGAGGCAGTTGGCGGCGAACGATCCGCCTTTGCGGACTTCTGGCCCGTACATTTCGAGGGTGGCCTCGTCCTCGCCGGACGTGTCCATGAGTTCGGGGACGCTTGCTTGGAGGCGGTAGGCCATCTCGTACTGGGCGACCCTGGCGTTGATCTCGGGGTCGTTGAACTCCTCTGTCTGCATGCCGTTGAGCTTGGAGAGGGAATCGAGCATGTTCCTTCTACCGGTGCGGCTGACCCCGGAGGGATCCCTGAGGTAGAGGAGGGCGTCTCCGGCGGAGCGGAGGAGGACCCCGGCGTGCTCGGAGGGGAGGAAGCCTGTTCCCCAGAGCCTTGAGAAGACTGCCTGTGCGTTAGCGGTGGAGCTGAAGGAGGAGTGGAGGACGACGTAGGTGGGGAGGTCTGCGTTGAGGGAGCCGAGCCCGTAGCTGACCCACGCGCCGAGGCTGGGCCTGCCTGGAAGCTGGCTTCCGGTAGCGATGTAGGTGACGGCGGGATCGTGGTTGATGGCCTCGGTGTACATCGACTTGACGACGCAGATGTCTTTGACGATCTTTGAGGTGTAGGGCAGGAGCTCTGACACCATGATCTGGCCCTCGTTGTTCTCGTAGGGGTTGAACTGGAACCTGGATGGAGCGACGGGGAAGCGCTCTTGGCCGGAGGTCATTGTGGTGAGGCGCTGCCCTTTGCGAATCTCTTCGGGCAGGTCCTCGTTGAAGTGCTCCTCGAGCTTTGGCTTGTGGTCCCAGAGGTCGATCTGGCTGGGCGCGCCGTTCATGGTGAGGTAGATGACGCGCTTGGCCTTGGGTGCGAAGTGGGGGATTCCTGGGAGTCCTTGTGCCTGGGGGACGTTTGACCCTTGGGCGGCGGCAAGTTCTGGGGTTGCAGAGAAGAGGGACGCGAGGGCGGCGGTCCCGATCCCAAAGGCGCCTTTGCCAAAGAGCTGGCGCCGGGTCATAAGGAGTTCGTGTTCTCTGATGGGATCCATTGTCTTAGTGTTG
>CAZGER010000057.1:0-8395 GCA_964524565.1 uncultured Chthonomonas sp.
TCAAGGTCGCTCGCCAGCCGCTTGCCCTCCGCCCGCAGTTTCGTCACGTCTTGAGAACTCAGCACCGGCAACAGAGCAATGTCCAGCGGGTCTTGGTCCTCGTGGCAGTGCCCGTGAAAGACGCACTCCTTGCAAGGCTTGTTCGTCTCGATCTCAGGCGCCTCGGCCAGACCGACCGTCTCCATCGCCGAGCGCGCCTCGATCAACGTGCGCTCCAATGCCTTTTCCACCCTGGAAGTCACGTCTTCTGCCACCAGCAGGTCCTCCGCCCCCAGCGGATCACCGTCAAAGACCGCCGCAGTGTTCACGTGGACCACATACGCCGCCACGACCTCCAGCCCCGCCCCCGCTAGCACCGACCACTGGAACGCCACGTCGCTGATGTGCTCCGGCTTCACCGAAGCCGACGATTTCACCTCAAACAGTGCCCACCCACCGTCCCGCCGCACCAAGACATCGACCCTGGCGAACATCCCGCCACAGTCGAACGCAGCCTCGAACAGCGTTTCGATCCCCTCCGCCAACGCCCGTTCCGTCGCAGCTGACTGACTGGCCCGCGATCCACCCTCAGGCATCGAAACCCCACCCGGGAACATCGTCCGCGCAAGCTCCGTCAACCGCCTGCCAGACTCAAAAAGCTCCGATAGACCCTCGTCGATCGGCGCCCTCAAATCAGGCCTGTTTCGAGAAAGCCAAGCCCGCTTCGGACACCCTCCAAAGCTCAGGAACTCAGACTTCGTCAGCGACAACTAAAGACCCTTCTTGCCCCGCTGCAAGAGCACCGCCAACAGGATGATCGCCCCCTTGACCACACCCCGCCACGAGTCCGTCACCGACGCCGCCACCAAAGTCGTCGAGATCATCCCCAAGAACACGACCCCCACAAAAGTCCCCCAAAGCCGGCCCTTGCCCCCGGCAAGGCTCGTCCCGCCGATGACCACCGCCGCGATCGCGTCCAGCTCCAGCAGCTGGCCCGTCGATGCGCTCGCCGCGCTCCCCATCCTCGATCCGTTCACACACGCCGCCAGACCGACGCAAAAGCCCAACAGCGTGTAAGTGACAAATCGCACTCGGTTCACGTTGATCGCCGAATAGTGCGCCGCCCGGTCGTTAGACCCCACCGCCACCAAATGCCGCCCGAACGGAGTCCGGTTCAGCAAAAACCCCGCCGCCAACGAGACAGCGATCCAGATCAAGATCGACCACTGCACCACCAAAGGGTTGCCGTTTGTCGTCGTCACAAACGGGATCGTCACCCCGTCGTTCGCCAGGCTCTCCAACGCCCCCGTGCTAGAAGGGGCCAGCGTCCCGTTGTCCGCCAAGATCTGCGCGAACGACCGGAAAACAAGCAACCCCACCAGCGTCGCGATAAAGGGCGCTACCCTCCCCCACGTCACGATGATCCCGTTCACCGCCCCCAAAGCCACCGACGAGCCGATCGCCAGCGCCATGGCCACCGCCGCCCCCGTGTCGCCCGACCGTACAATGTGGCTCATCGCAAAGCAGCTTGCCAGTGCAAGCATGCTCCCGACGCTCAGGTCGATCCCACCGGCGATGATCACCAAAGTCATCCCCACCGCCACCAACCCGACCTCCACGTTCTGGCTGAACAGGTTCCGCAGGGCCTCCGGCTTCAAGAACACCCCGCCCTGCTGCGTCAGGTTGAACACCATGAACAGCACAAACGCCAAAAGGACGCCCCATTCCTGAAGGAATTTCCCGACCTTCACGCCGGCACCTCCACAACCCCTGCCGCAAGTTCCATGATCGCGTGCTCGCTCATCTCGTCTCCTTCCAACTCTCCAACGACCGACCCTCCCCTCAAAACAACGATCCTGTGCGAGATCCCCAACAGCTCGTTGATCTCGCTGCTCACTACCACCACCGCGACCCCCGCCGCGGCGAGCCCCACAATCACCTTGTAGATCTCCGCCTTAGAACCAATGTCCACACCCCGCGTCGGCTCGTCCAAAACCACGACCCTCGGCTCACCGTCCAGCCACTTGGCCAGGCTCACTTTCTGCTGGTTCCCACCGCTCAAAGCAAGGACCTGGTCGTCGACCGACCCGACCTTGATCCCCAACCGCTCCTTCCAAGCCTGAGCCGAAGCGACCTCGCGCCTTTGGTCCACGACAAACCTCCCGTACCGCGCCAGGTTTGCAAGGCTCAGGTTCTTCCGCACCGACTGCTCCAGGTGCAGGCCGAGCGCCTTCCGGTCCTCGGTCAAGTACGCCAGACCCGCCCTCAGCGATGCCCCCGGGCTCTGCGCTGGCAGAGCCTTTCCCATCAGGCTGACCCGCCCCGATTCCCTCGCCCGGACACCGAACACAGCCTCGAACGCCTCTGTCCTACCCGATCCAACCAGACCGGCCACACCCAAGATCTCCCCCGCCCGCACAGAAAGGCTGACACCCCTCACAAAGCCCCGCACGCCCAGGTCCTCAACGACCAAAAGTGGCTCCGCGTCAGCGTCAAAGACCGGCTTCTCCGGGTACAGGTCGCCCAGGTCCCTGCCCACCATCATGTGCGCCAGGTTCAACGGGGTCGCCTCCTTCGGGTCCGCACTGGCGACAAAACGCCCGTCCCGCAAAACGCTCACTGCGTCACAGTTCGCCACGACCTCTTCCAGCAGGTGGGTGATGAAAATGACCCCCTTGCCGTCCGCCTTCAGCTTCGCCACCAGCGCGAACAGAGCCGAAGTCTCCTTCTCCGAAAGCACCGCCGTCGGCTCGTCCAAGATCAAAAACCTCGCGTCGTAAGAAAGCGCCTTGGCGATCTCGACAACCTGCTTCTGCGCCACCGACAGGCCACCGACGCTCGCCCCCGGATCGATGTCAGAACCCACCGCCCGCAGCAGCTCAGCCGACCTCTGACGCATCTCCCCCCGCTTGATCGCCCCAAAAACGCAAGGCTCACGGTTCAAAAAAATGTTCTCAGCCACCGAAAGATGGTCGACCAGGTTCAACTCCTGGTGGATCATCACGATCCCCGCATCGATCGCGTCCTGCACCGACCGGAAAGCCACCGCCCGACCGTCAACAAACACCCCCCCGCCAGTCGGGGTCTCGACCCCCGAAAGCACCTTCATCAACGTGCTCTTCCCGGCCCCGTTCTCGCCGATGACACCGTGGACCTGCCCAGCCTCGAACGTCAGGTCAACGCCATCCAGAGCCAACACCCCCGGATACTCCTTGCTCAACCCACGGACAGACAGACTGGACACTGGAACGGAGTATGGCAAATGACCGCCCGCCTGCGCTTCGGTAACCTGTCACCGTGTTGAACGCAGTCTGGAGCCTCCTCGTCGGAATCCTCGCCGGGGTCATGAGCGGTCTTTTCGGCATCGGAGGCGGGATCGTCATCGTTCCCCTCTTTGTCTTCCTCCTCGGCTACAGCCAGCACAAGGCGCAAGGCACGTCCCTGGCCGCCCTCCTCCTCCCCGTCGGGCTCCTCGGCGTCCTCGAATACCACAAAGAACAAAACGTCAACCTTCAAGCCGGACTCATCGCCGCCATCGGTCTCTTCCTCGGTGCCCTAGCCGGTGCCAAAATCGCCGTCGGTCTCGACCCTCTCCTCATGCGTCGCGGCTTTTCTGTGTTCCTCGCCCTCGTTGCCGCCTACCTGTGGTTCAAAAAGTGACCGAAATCCTCGACTACCAGCTCCTCGCGACCTGCCCCCACACCGGAGCCCGACGCGGACGCATAACAACACCCCGAGGCACCGTCGAAACCCCCGCCTTCATGCCCGTCGGAACCCAAGGGACCGTCAAGACCGTCGGCAGCGAAGACCTTGAGGCCCTCGGTTTCGAGCTCGTCCTCTCCAACACCTACCACCTCTCCCTTAGGCCCGGGGAAGACCTCATCGAACGCGCCGGGGGCCTCCACCGCTTCATGTCGTGGAACGGACTCATCCTCACCGATTCCGGCGGATACCAGGTCATGTCCCTCAGCGACAGCCGCACCATCACCGACGAAGGCGTGCGCTTCAAGTCCCACCTCGACGGCAGGGAAGTCTTCCTCACCCCCGAACGCAGCATCGAGATCCAAGGCAAGCTCGGCGTCGATGTCTCCATGTGCCTCGACGAGTGCCCGCCCTACCCGTGCTCACGCGAAGAGGCTGCTGCCGCCATGCGGCGCACCCACCTCTGGGCGCCCCGCAACCTTTCGGCCCAAAAGCAGGGACAAGCGGTGTTCGGGATCGTCCAAGGGGGTGTCCACGAAGACCTTCGCACCGAGTCTGCCGACTTCATGTCCAGCCTCCCGTTCCAAGGCTTCGCGATCGGCGGGGTCAGCGTAGGCGAACCCACCGAGCTCCAGTATCCGGTCGTCAGGCACACCGCCCCCCTCCTTCCCAAAGAAAAACCCCGCTACCTCATGGGCGTCGGACACCCCGCCGACATCGTCCACGCCGTCGCCGGCGGCATCGACCTCTTCGACTGCGTGCTACCCACCCGCATGGCCCGGCACCACTGCGTGTACACCCTTCGCGGAAGGCTCAACTGCCAGGCCGCAGAATGGGCCGAGCACCACGCCCCCTGGGATGAGGACTCCGTCGCCCCCGCCCTCCAAAGGTACTCCGCCGCCTACGTGCGGCACCTCTTCAAAGCCGGCGAACCCCTCGGCCCCCGCCTCGCAACCCTCCACAACCTGTGGTTCTACGCCCGCCTCATGTCGGAGGTCCGAGCAGCCATCGAAAACGGCACCTGGCCCGAGCTCCAATCCCGCTACGCCTCAGCCTGAACCCGCCTCAAAACCACCGGCCGGGCGGCTTTGGCTCTCCGTTCGCCCGGTTCTCCGGAGGCTTCCCGGACGTCGCGATCGTGTTCACGCCAATTGCTGCAGAACACACGAGAACCGCGTTCACGAACGCAGTCACGATCAACTGCAACCCCGTGACACTGGCAGGCGGAAATGCCGCATAGATCACACCCACAACGACCACGCTAACGACCGGGGCGAGCCACTTGGAAACTTGGGGAAACGCCGAACCGACGATCGAGACAACAAAAGTCACGACAATGGCAAGGGCGGCCGTCGTGAACGGACCCGCCCCCTCCACTGCGCTGGCCGGTGCGGACGCAATGCCCGAATCGAGTTGGCACAGAAGCTCGTTTACCATTGCGCGCCAACTCCAACAAAGAACCGGCCCGTGTACTTGGAAAGGTCGGGCGGAAGGTAGCCGTTCTCATAGCGGACAAACGCCCGGTAGGAATCGCTAATCGGCACGGACAGTTCAGCGTCAAAAAACGGCCTGAATCGAACACCTGTGCCTCCTCCGGCTTTGTCGAACGTGTCAGCCCAGCCACGACCACGAAGGTAGAGGTGCCACCCGACCGCCATGTTCTTGTTGATACCGCCAAGCACCGGTGTCCATTCAACAAGGAACCCGGCCCGGCCAAAGGCACTGGTCTGGATCCCGCTTACCGTAACCGGGTTCTTCCACTCAGTCATGTTTCGCATCCCAGCTTCAAGCTCCAAAGCGGCCAAAAACCGGTTGTCCGCAGAGGGGACCACGAACGGTGCCCAGTACGCGGTTGCCTCCCAACCCTTGAACTTAGCGTCCAATCTCCCACGGACACCAAACATGGATGTCCTGCCGCCCTGCCGGTAAGTCGCTGCCCGATAGGCAAGTTCGACCGAGTCCGTGGTTGACTGGTCGCCCCTCGCGTCGCCGATAATCCCACCGTCCGTGAAGTAGGTCCCACCGAACCGAAGGTCGTACGACGTGAACACAGCCGATTGTCCCTTGCTCGCTGCCCGTTCACTCGTCGCAGCCCCAGAGATCGATACCCTGCCGACTCCATCCTTGAACACGCCTCCGAATCTGATCTGGGCGTCGCGCAGGTCCACCTTTGCCGTGGTGTCTCTGAGTGCGACGCGAAATGTGTGGTCTTCGGTGGATAACCCCGCCGGGAGTCGGCTGATGAGCGCCTCTCTAAAAGCGTCGTCGTTGAAGCTGTACGAAATGACCGCCGACTTCTTTGCGGCCGCGAACACGGCTTTCGACTTGAACCCGTCTTGGCTTTCAAACAAGACTTGACCGTTGCCCCGCGACCATCGACCCTGAACCCCGGCTGGCAGTCCAGCGATTTTCTCCGGGTCTGCTTCGTCGTACGCGACAACAGGCGGATTCTCAGACACAAACCGGTCCCCGCTGCTGTTCGACATGTACACGATAATGTTCAGCTTTCCAGAGTTGTCCAGCGAGTAAACCGTCAGACCGTCCGCTGGTGTCGAGCACACTCCTTCGTTGCTTATGGACAAAAGTACGAAGGCCAAAAATGCAGAATATCGAACGAGGTTTTTCATTGTCTAAGGCTGTTGTTCAGGTACATCATGGTCTGGGCCAAGGTTGTGCTTGGCTGGAGGACGGGCGCGGCGACATTTCCGTGAGAGTCTTTCTTTAACTCCACGAAAAACTCGGCCTGAAGCAAGACCCGGAAAACATCGACTGCCTGCTGGTTACCGATCAGCTCTTGGAGAGTGTCGCTGGGCGCGCTCCAAAGGCCCAGCAGCAGAGGAGGAGCGTCTGCCGTGATGGATACTACGGATCCTGTTGACTTGATCAACCGCCCAGCGAACACGACTTTGCGCAGGCGGCAGATTTTTGAGTACATCTCAACCCGGTTGTCGTCATTCAGCAGCCCGGTCTTGGCCCAAGCCTCGACGTCTGACTCGACGTTGAAGAGCTTGCTGTTCCCCAAGAGGACCTCGACCATCGCGGACGCAAGGTCCTTGTTGAAGTCAGCCCCATCGTTTTGCGCGTCAAGCCAGGACTTGACCTGGTTCGTGAACGCCTCCTTCAAAGTCTTCTTGTCCAGGAGCGAATTCAGGACCTCAGGCAGGCCGTCCACGCCAGCGACTGCCAAAACCGTCTTGAACGCGGCAATGTGATCGCCTTTGGCCATGGCGTCAAGAAGCGCTTTCAGCTTCTCGGCTAGCTGAGCGTCCTTCTTGGCCAGGGCCTTCGCAAGGGCAGCGATCAGCGCGTCACGATCAACCGAATCGCTGGGCGCTTCAAGTAGCCCAAAGCGGTACAGCGCGATCGAGGCCAGGATCTGCCAGTTCCACCGGGAGACCTTCCCGTCCGAAATGAGCGACTTCAGGACAAGGGCGGAATCCACTCCGACGTGCCGCTCGACAAAATCCGCCAGCGGGTCGACAAAGTCCTTCCGGTCCAAGTTGCCTTTCAGCCCGTGTTCGACAATGTTCTTGACCCACTCAGGCATCGAGTTCCGCGTTGCGAGCATGAACGCCAGGGTCGCCAGATCGTCCCCGGTCAGCACCCCGTCTTCCAATAGTTGCTTCGATTTTGCCAGCAGGTTCCTGGCGAGTTCATCGGTCGCAGGGAGGCGTTTTTCAACCTCATCAATGATCCGGCCCGCAAGTCCGGTCCAAGCCTTGTTGTCCAGAGTCTTTCCCAGCAAGACCGCGCCGACAAAATGTTCGAGTGCGTCATCGCTTTCAAGCAACTTTGAAAAATATTCGCGTAACTTAGCTTCCATATCAAACTACCAATAACCGTCCCGTCCGCGAGAAATCGCGTGGTTTTGCGCTTTTACTCGCCCGTGCAATCGTAAGTCAAGGCTAACTTCTGGGCTTTCGCCCCCCGACCGACCCACAGGTCGGCCATAATCCCAGTTCCAGTCGAGGAGTAGCTCAGCTTGGTAGTGCACCTGCTTTGGGAGCAGGGGGCCGCAGGTTCGAATCCTGTCTCCTCGACCATCGTCCCAACTTTCAACCAGAACTGAAAGTACACTCCCGACCAGCAATGGCGACCGTCACACCAAGCCAACGCGGAATCGACCAGATCGCAGAAAAGGTCTACGCCGACCAAAGGATCTCCGCAGAAGAGGCCCTCGCGCTCTTCCAACACGACAACCTGCCAGAACTCGCA
The DNA here is from genome assembly GCA_964524565.1 of uncultured Chthonomonas sp. GTDB lineage: Bacteria > Armatimonadota > Fimbriimonadia > Fimbriimonadales > Fimbriimonadaceae > UphvI-Ar2. The sequence continues at coordinate 7,897 of CAZGER010000057.1, forward strand.
GCGATGGCAGACTTCAGGCGAAGCCAACGCTCGGACCCCAACACCGTCACATACATCGTCGGACGCATCCTCAACTACACCAACGTCTGCTGGGTCAGGTGCAAGTTTTGCGCCTTCTACCGGGTCCCCAACCACGCCGAGGGCTACACCCTCACAGAACAAGAGATCCTCGAAAAAGTCAAGGACACCGTCGAAAAGGGCGGCGTCGAGGTCCTCTTCCAAGGCGGACTCAACCCCCAGCTCAAAATCGACTGGTACGAAAACATCTTCCGAAAGATCAAAGCCGAGTTCCCACAGGTCATCCTCCACGCCCTCAGCCCCGCAGAACTCATCTACGTCGCCCACATCAGCAAACTCACGCTCGAAGAGACCCTCGTCAGGCTCAACGCCGCAGGGCTCCACTCCATCCCAGGAGCGGGCGGAGAGATCCTCGTGGACAGGGTCCGCAAAATCATCGCACCCTACAAGGACACAACCGATGAATGGCTCGCCTGCATGC
>CAZGER010000058.1:0-3742 GCA_964524565.1 uncultured Chthonomonas sp.
CCGTCTGGAGTCCAGCCGCCTCAAAACCAGACCCAACTTCGCGCCCTGGCGCCTCGCCGTCGCAAAGTCCTTCCTCGCGAACCACCGCTGCACCGACAACAGGATCCAATACCCGAGCCGACCGACCACCGCCCTACGGAGCCTTGCCAATCTTCGCCTCCAGCCAGTTCAAAAGCTCCACTTCGTCGATCCCCTCCACCGCATAGTCCGCCACAACCAGACGCACCGAACCAGCGTCCTCGCGTCGCCTCAGCTTCACATAGTCTTTCGCCGTCACCACGACGAAGTCCCCATCAGACATACCGTCGAACAGCCTCGGAGAGTCAAGTGGGTCGTGGTCCGTCTTGATCACCCTCTTCTTTAAACTGACTCCCGCCGCAAGCAAAGAGTCCAAAAACCGCTCCGGACGCGCCACCGAACTCACCACGTGCGCCGAAACCGGACGCTCGACCTCCCGTCTCTCCCCGTCCAAAAACCGCAGCCCCCGCGCCACGATGTCCTCCCCGTAGCGCAGCACCCGCGAAGCCCGTTTCAGCCCCACAGACCTCGGCTCCCGGAACGGCCCCGCCGGAAACACAAACGGGTTGCTCGGCCTCACGTCAATGACCAAAGAAACGTCCGTCTCCAACCGCAGGTGCTGGTGACCGTCGTCCATCAGCAACACCGACCTCGGGAACTCCTCGTTGCAGATCTCCGCCGCCCGCACCCGGTCCCGACCAACGATCATCGGCACGTCCGGCAAGATCCACCTCGCCATCGCTGGCTCGTCCCCCCACTCCGCCGCGTCGAGTGCGCCCTCGGGGGCAAGCGCGGCCGAATGCTGGGCCGGAGACCCGTAGCCAGAAAGACCCAGCACGACGTGCCACCCACGACTCCGCAAAGCCCGCGCCAGCCACAGCACAAAAGGGCTCTTTCCTGTCCCGCCCGCCACCAGGTTCCCTACCCGAACGACCGGGCTGTGCGGCTTGGCCGGCAGCTTCAACTCCGACCTGTACAAAAACACGTAGACCCGCCACCCGATCGAATACGCCAGGGCCAGCGGCGTCAACGGCAGACCCGCCAGCCAGTGGCCCCGCCACATCCTCTCAACGGCATTACGTACCAAGGGTCACGGATTTTGGCACTTTGCCAGGGTTTAATGGCCCATATGTCCGACCTGAACGAAGCTTACGACCAAGGAGGCACCCCCGCAGTCCTCCAGGCCCTGGCCGAAACCGACACCGCCGAGGCAGTCAAAGCCATCAACCGGCTCGTCTGCTCCCGCTATAACGACCACAAAGACCTTGAAGCCGTCCGGTCCCTCGCTGACGAGGCAGAACGCCTCGCCGAAGGTAGCCAAGACCCCGACGTCCTCTCCGCCTTCAAAGCAGTCTGCTTCAACCGCGCCGCCTTCTACTGGCGCGGCTGGGGCGACGGCCCCCAACTCGACCCCGAGGAAGAGATAGCCTCCGCCAAGTACGCGGACAAAAACCTCGAACTCGCCATCAAGCTCGAAAAAGGCCCCGTCCCGACCTCCCGAGCAGAATGGCTCGTCGGAGCCTTCAAGCTCTCCTCCGGAGACCCCGCCGCCGCCGGAGACTGGTTCGCCAGAGCCTTCGAGACCGGACAGTCTAACGAAGACGAGCTCGAAAAAAAGATGGTCAAAGCCTACGAGCTCGTCGCCAAAGGCCAGCCCGGAGCCGCCGCGATCCTCGACGAGATCGATCAGTCTGAAGACGGCGGCTTCTACTCCGGACAAGTCCGCTCCTGCGCCAAGGTCTACGGGCTCCAGATCAAGTGACACACAAGCCAGCCCCGACCAACGCCGAAGCGCCCAAAGCCGCCTTCACGACCCTCGGCTGCAAGGTCAACCAGTACGAGACCCAGCGGATCATCGACACCTTCGCCGAGTCCGGTTTCCAGGTCGTCTCCTTCGATGAGCCCGCCGACCTCTACGTCGTCAACTCCTGCAGCGTCACCAGCCAGGCCGAGGCAAAAAGCCGCTACGTGGTCCGCCGCGCAAAGCGGACGAACCCCCACGCCAAGGTCGTCGTCACGGGCTGCGCCGCGCAGATGGCCATCAACAAGGGCGAGCTCATCGAAGGCGCCGACGCCCTCGTCCCAAATCCGACCAAGCTCCAGACCCTCGGACACACTCTCGCCGACTTCCCCCAACTGGCCCCCGGCCCCCACGCACACCCCTCAAAACCGCCCCTCGCCCTCGGCCGCACCCGCGCCACCCTCAAGATCCAAGACGGCTGCAACGTCATGTGCAGCTACTGCAGCATCCCCTTCACCCGCCCGGGAATGGTGTCACGCCCCTGGCAAGAAGTCCTCGCCGAAGCCCAGCGACTCGCCGCCCAAGGCTTCCACGAAGCCGTCCTCACCGGCGTCCTCATCGGTGCCTACGGCCCCGAGTCCGGCAGCGAAGGCCCCAATTTTGAACGACTGGTCAGGATCATCAGCGAGGAAAGCGGGCTCGCCCGCATCCGCATCTCCAGCATCGAGATGCACCAGCTCACCGACCCGATCCTCGACCTCGCCGAAAGCGGCTGTGTCGTCCCCCACTTCCACATCCCCCTCCAAAGCGGCGACACACAGGTCCTCAAAGACATGAACCGCCGCTACGACCGAGACATGTTCGTCAAAACCTGCGAAAAGGTCAAGTCCAGGCTCAAAAACTCCACCGTCACCACCGACATCATGGTCGGGTTCCCGACCGAGACCGATCAGTCTTTCGAATCGACCCTCGAACTGTGCCAGACCGTCAGGTTCCTCAAGGCCCACGTCTTCCGCTTCAGCCCCAGGCACGGGACACCCGCCGACACTTGGGGCGACCCTGTCCCCCCAGAGACCAAACAAGAACGCGCCAAGACCCTCGCCAGCCTCACCGGGGAAATCGCCTCGTCCGTCGTCCGGTCCTTCGTCAACACCACCCAAAGGGTCCTCGTCGAACGGCGCGACCACCAGGGCCTCCTCGAAGGCACCTCGGACAACTGGCTCACCGTCCGCTTTCCTGGCCCGGATTCAATGGTCAAAACCCTTCAACACGTTCGCCTGACAGAAGAAGAGGCAGGTGTCGCGTTTGGCGAACTCGCCAAAGAACCTGCCCCCAATCTCTTGACCGTACGGTCTTAAAACTGCAAGATTCCGTACCGCAGGCTCACGTTGAACCCGTCAAACGTGTACCCGTCGTGCTTGCTGAACGTGTCGTACCTGGCGCTCAAAGTCAAACGGCCCTGGATCACGATCCCCACCTCCACGTTCGCGTTGTAACCGAACTTCTTGCCCGAGTCAACCCCGATCCGATAGTCGATGTAAGAGATCCCCGCCCGGGCTGCAAAAAACGGGACCACCGAGGCGTTCCCGTTCCCCAAAGGCGTGAACGAACCCAGGCTGTAGCTCAAAATCGTCGCGTGGTTGCCGTTCGCCGACTTTGAGACCCCGTTCCAACTGTGGCCCGAAGACGCCTTCTGCGCCCCGCCCCGCATCGTGGTCAAACCCCAAGAAAGCCACTGGTCCCCCAAAGCGGTCTTCAACGCGCCGCTGGTCGGAAAATAAAGCCCGACGTCGGTCCCAAGGTAGTTCTGGTTCTGGGCAAAGGCCGATGCGGAAACGACACTGGCGATCGCCAGGGCTGTGATCTTGCGCATTCGGATAAATTACCCGCAACGGCTCATTCGGGCAACATGGATTTCAACGAAACCCCGTCCGCCAACCGGCCGATGTCCCGGATCCCACCCGCAACCGACTCCCCAAGCAG
>CAZGER010000058.1:3752-8223 GCA_964524565.1 uncultured Chthonomonas sp.
GTGCTCACGCGCCCAGCGTAACCAGCGCACATACGCTCGGCCGATGCCAGCGTCGCAAAGCCCATCGAACCCTCGTCCGTCACCTCGTCGAACATCCAGCAAAGCCCCGGGACAGGCGGATCGGTCACCAGACCGTCGTCCCGCAACCGCTCGACCCGCACCAGCTCCGGCCGGACGTGCAGCATCATGCTCGCCTCAGCCTCGCAAGCGTGACGGATCCCCTTGACCGGTCCGTCCAAAACCTCGTCCAGCGTCCCCTGGTCGATCCACCCGAAGTAGTCCGTGTGCCCGATCACCAACTCACGGTCAGACTCCTTGGCCTTCCGGACCGCGATCCCGTTCAGCTCAGTGTTGCCACCGTGACCGTTCAAGACCATAAACTTGAAAAACCCGTGCCTGCGCAACGAGCCGACACACTGCAAAACCGAGTCGATGTACCCCTCGAACGAGTGGCTCATGCTCCCGGCAAACGCCAGATGGTGGCCCGAAGCCCCCAGCCACAGCGTCGGTGAAAGCAGGACCTTCCCAGGCAGAGCCGCCTCGATCTGCTCCGCCACCGTCGTCACCAAAATCGAGTCCTACAACAGCGGCAGGTGCGGCCCGTGCTGCTCCAAAGACCCCGTCGGAACCACCACCACGCAAGACCGGTCGAACTTCTCAACGTCTTGCCAGGTCGATTCCGCCAGCTTCATCTAAGCGTCCGGGTACAGGTCGCGCATCAGCATCTTCACAGAAGAACTCAGCTCTTTGTCCCGGTTCATCATGTCCCGGATCTTCTTGTAGCCGTGCATCATCGAGGTGTGGTCCTTGTTGCCAAACATCGAACCGATGTGCTTCCAAGAGTCGCCCAAAATCTCCCTCGTCACGAACACCGCGACGTGCCGCGCATGGGCGATCGGCGCCTTCCTCGATTTGCCCGTGATCTCGACCTTGTCGATCTGGTAGTGCTTGCTCACCGTCGCCAAAATCTGGTCGAAAGTCGGCTTGGCCGGAACATAGTTCGCATAGTACGTGTCCACGACCTCCTGCGCCAAAACTAGATCGATCGGTCTGTCCAGCAGGCTCGCCTGCGCCGCTAGCTTCGTCAACGCGCCCTCAAGCGCACGGACGTTCCCAACAACGTGCTCGGCCAGCAACATCGCCGCCTCGTGGTCGATCGAGATCTGCTCCTGGACCGCCCGCTTCAAAACGATCGCGCACCTGGTTTCAGTGTCCGGAAGCTGGACGTCCGCCACCAGACCACTCTCCAACCGCGACCGCAAACGCTCCTCCATCAACAACAGGTCGCGCGGAGGACGGTCGGAACACAGCACGATCTGCTTCCCGAGCCCGTGCAGATAGTTGAACGTGTGAAAAATCTCTTCCTGCGTCTTGTCCTTGCCCGCGATGAACTGGATGTCGTCCACCAGCCAAACGCTCACCCCGCGCTGGTTCCGGCGGAAACGGTCGATCCGGTTGTTCTGCAACGAGTTCACAAAGTCCTCCGCGAACTGCTGGGCAGATATGTAGACCAAAGGAAAGTTCGGGTCGCTCGCCAAAATCTCGTTCGCGATCGCGTGCAACAGGTGCGTCTTCCCAAGCCCCGAGTGCCCGTAGATGAACAACGGGTTGTATTTCGTCCCCGGGTGGGCCGCCACCGCCTTCGCGCCCGCAAAAGCCAAACGGTTGCTCTGCCCCACGACAAAGTTGTCAAAGGTCAAACGAGGGTTCGGACGGAACCGCCCGACACTCGACTCACCGCCCGCCGTGATCGGTGCGCTCGCCACTGTGTGGGCCACCATCCCAGAACTCGGACGCTCACGCGCCTGAACCTCGAGACAAAGCGTCACAGGACGACCGATCTCGTCCTCCAAGTGCCCCTGCAAACGGTCCGAGTACTTCTCCCGCACCCACTCCAGGACAAAACGGCCCGGCGCCCGCAGACAAGCTCGGTCCTCTTCCAAAGAAACCGGCTTCAACGGCTTCAAAAACCTGGAAAGGACAGTCTCAGGGACACTGCCCTCCAAGCGCGTGAGAACGCGCTCCCAAGCTTCTTTGAGGACGACAAAACCCTCGCGGTCATCGAACGTGTATTGGTCTGACATAAAGCGAAAAACACCGGAAACCCGGAAAGAACGAAGGGCATTATACACACGAATCAACCCGCCCGACCCCTCACTTTTGCCGGGCAAAAACACCGCGTGCCACAGGCCGAACCAACACCCCCCTCGCAACGTCTGTTTGGCAAAACAGCCCCAAGCATGCATGACAAGGAAAAGAAAATAAAATTAGCGGCTACCCTTTGGGACGACTAATAATCAGAATAGGTATACGTACCCTTACCCTTTTCTTGGAAATGAACTACACTTGAGCGTCGTACTTGGACTTATGGGTGCCACACAAAAAGTGCTGGGAGTACTCGGCGGTGCTGCCATCGAATCTAACCGTTTGGTGGAATGGGCCGCCGCCGCCGATACCGTCTACGCCGCAGACTCCGGGTGCGACGCCTGCCTCGCCGTCGGAGTCAGGCCCGTCGTCGTCGGAGACCTCGACAGCGCAAAGTCGGACCTCACCGGACTCCGGGTCGTCCACCTCCCAGACCAGGCCACCACGGACTGCGACAAGCTCCTCGACCTCGTCCACCAAGACGCGCCACAGGCAGACCTCGTCCTCACCGGGCTCGAAGGCGACCGCCTCGACCACGTCATGGCATCCCTCGACAGCATCGCCAGAAGCCCACACTCACCAAGGATCGTCCTCCACCAAGGCATCGGGCACGTCCTCCGCGCACCCGGCGAGTACACGTTCCAGGCCCAAAGCGGGACAACCGTCAGCCTCATGCCCGTCCGGTCCCTACAAGCAGGAATGACCGGCGTCGCATGGCCCTTCGAACCCCGCACAATCGAGCTAGGCACCTTCGTCTCTGTCTCGAACATCGTCCGCGAACGACTCACAGTCCGGCTCGAACAGGGAATCGGACTCCTCGTCGTCAACGACCACCATAAGCCCTGGTGAGCCTACGGCCCAGCCCGCCCCCAAAACAAACTAAGGGCATGGCAAAGGGTCTCAAGAGGGCCAACGTCGCCCTCGATGTCATCGCCGGGGCCTACCTCGGGCTCCAACCAGGGGTCGCCGGACTCGCGACAATGGCCAAGTTCGACACCCACACCGTCGACCTGCCCCAGCTCCTCGAGGTCGGAAGGGCCACCTTCCACTGGCTCCAGGCCACAGAGTTCGCCGTCATCGCCGTCCTTGCTGTCCTCTTTGCCGTCACCAAACCGCCAAAGTTCGACCTAGCCTTCCTGGTCACGGTCTTCCTGGCAAGGCTCGCACAGACCCTCTTCGTCATCCCGACCCTCGATTCAAGGGTCGATGCCTACCTCGCTGGCCAGACCCCGGGCCCGAGCCAGTCTCACAACGCCTTCATCGCCCTGGAAGCCGTCAAGATCCTCGCCCTCCTCGCCCTCGTCCTGGCCAGAAGGTCTAGGCTCAGCGCCTGATCCACTCCGGCCCGGCCGGAGTGTCTCGGATCTCGATCCCAGCCTCCAAAAGACGGTCACGAACGGCGTCCGCCGCCGCAAAGTCCTTCGCCAGCTTCGCCGCCTGACGCTCGTCGAGCCATTCCGAGATCGGACGCCCGTCCAAAAGACCGTCGTCCTCCTCGTGGGTGTCGCTGCAGTTCTCGTAGTCACCGCAAACGATCCCCATCAATCCGTTCACGTCCTCCAGGTACTTCCGCGCCGCCCCCGCCTCGCCAGGGGTTAACCCGGGCTTGCGCAAGATCGACTTGACACCCTCCAGAACCTTCGCGATCGCCACCGAGGTGTTCAGGTCGTTCAGCATCGCCCCCAGCGCCTCACCGTAAAGCACCGACAGCTCAGGAAGGTCGTTCGGGCCGGCCTCCCCCTCCCCCGCCGCCTCGATCCGCCGACGGCACTCCGCAAACCGCTCGATGTGACCCTGAGCGTCCCGCAAGGTCCGCAAAGTGAAGTTGTGCGGACGGTTGTAAGGGACACTGATAAGAGCGAACCTGATCGCCAGCGGGTCGAACCCCTGCTCCAACAGGTCCCTCACCGTAAAGAAGTTGCCCTTGGACTTCGACATCTTCTCGCCCTCCACCTGCAAGTGCGTCACATGGATCCAGTGGTTGCAGTAAGCCTTGCCAGAAGCCGATTCGCTCTGGGCGATCTCGCACTCGTGGTGCGGGAACTTCAAGTCCTCGCCCCCCCCATGAAGGTCGATCGTCTCCCCCAGGTACTTGCTCGCCATCACAGAGCACTCGATGTGCCAGCCAGGAAAACCCCAGCCCCAAGGCGAAAACCACTGCATCAGGTGCTTGTCGTCCTTCTTCCAAAGGGCAAAATCGCTCGGAGCCCGCTTGTTGTCGTCCAAAACAACGTCCCGCACACCCACCTGCAGGTTGTCTCGCTCCTTGTTCCCGCTCAGCTTCCCATAGTCCTCAAAGCTCTCGACCGAGAAATAAACCCCCGTC
>CAZGER010000059.1:0-4611 GCA_964524565.1 uncultured Chthonomonas sp.
ACCTCCTCCGGGTCAGGGCCGTTGATCTCGCCGTAACCAAAATCGACCGTCAACACCACGCCCTCCCGACGCCGGACACCAACCTCCGTCGCAAGACTCAGGAGCTCGTCGTAAAGCCCGTCAGGGCCGGTTGAGTCACTGACACCGATGAACATGTTGCCAAACTGGTCCGTCGATTCCCAAATCACTGCAAGATTCTGGCAGAGGACACACACCGCACGAAACAGGGGCCAGAAATCTGAACAAAGTTGAAACTATCCGTACCCACTTTCATTTACAATCAAAGGGCATGCCCCCGAAAAACGAACCATGGCCGAAGGGAATCTGACATCGGAGCCCGTCGTAGGAGCCCGAACAGGTAAAGCCCACACTGTGCTTCACCTGGGCGGCGTGAACATCGACGCCCGCAAACACATCGCGACCGTGGCCGGAACAGCCCTCGAACTCACCAAGACCGAGTTCAAACTCCTGCGGACCCTTGTCTCAAAACCCTGTACGCCCCTCGCCCGCGAGACCCTCTTCCAAGACGTCTGGGGCTACGATATGCAGTTCAACACCAACAGCCTCGAGGTCATGGTCTACCGTCTCCGGTCCAAGCTCTCCACCGCTGGCGCTACACTCGTCATCCGCACCATCCGCAACTTCGGCTACATCGCCGAGGACAACCCGACAGGCTGAACCCACGGGCCGCAAGCCAAGGGTCGTGGAAAAAGATTTAGTACCGATCATTCCGTTAGGCCGACCCTTTACGCCAAACCTGTCGTCTAACTTGTTAGGTTTGGCATAGGCCAGGCATTTGTCAGTGTGGGCCATGAAGGTGGAACAAGCCTCAGATAAATCGAGGATGACCGTTGAGACAGCCGAGCGTGTGCTCGAGCTGGTGCACGATCTCGGCGAGTGTCGCGACGCGCGCCAGATCCTGGTTGCCTCAGCCCGACACTTTAGGGTCCTCTTCGGGGACTTTCTCGTTGCGACCCTGGTCGCCGACGACCCCCGTACCGGCCACTGGCGGGCCCTCTCGCTTGAAAACCCCTACCTGCCCTCCTGGGGTGGCGTCACACCCAGGGACATCCCCAAAGACACCGACCTGGATGCGATCACCCACCACCTCGGCCGCGATGTCACAGGCAGGGTGCGCAACGACTACGCGCTCAACCAAGCCCTGATCCAGAGCCACGAACCGTTCTTCGCCGTCGACAACGTCCTATCGGTCCACCTCGCAGCCATGACCAACGCGCCATGTCGCTGCTTCATGGGCGCAAGCTGGAAACGTCCGACAACCGAGCACTACCCCTGGCTCATCCTCGGGTTCGCCACCGGCGAGGACGCCGACGAGTCCAAACTCGGGCTCTTCACAACCGCGGTCGAGACAACCAGCCGCATGGCGAGTTACCCGTCGATGGTCCACTACGTCCAGCGGCAAGAGCGGGTCAGCCACTCCATCCGGCGCAACATCGTCCACGACCTCAAAACGCCGATCACCGTCATCAAGGGCTACGCAGAGACCCTCCAGCACCAAGAAGTCCTGGAAGACGAAGAGATGAGCCGCGAGTTCATCGATGCCATCGTCGACTCCTGCGACCGGCTCCTTGCAGACATCAAGGACATCATTGAACCGGTCGAGGGCGCGTATGTGCCCCGCCTGTCCGAATTCGACCTCGCCCAACTGGTCTCAAAAACGATCATGGCCGAGCGCCACACCGAGCGCTCACGCCACCACGAGATCCTGCTCGCAGGCGCGGACGCCCCGGTGATCGTCACCGCCGACATGCGCAAGGTCCGGCGAGTGCTGGAAAACCTGATTTCAAACGCCATCAAGTACTCACCAGGGGTCGGGAACAAGGTCTACGTGACCCTCCAGGCCAACGCAGAAGTCGCAAAGATCACGGTGAGGGACGAGGGCATCGGCATGACCGCCGACCAGCTGGAGAAAGCGATGGCAGGTGGCGGAAGGGTCGTGGACCAGTCGCTCGGCATCGAAGGGTCGGGGTTCGGGCTTGGTTCAGCCCAGCTCGTGCTGACCGCGCACCGTGGCAAGCTGGAAGCGGACAGCGCACCTGGCCAAGGAACGTCGTTCACAGCCACGATCCCACGAACCCAGGTGGACGAAGAAGAAGACGCCCCTGGCCAAGAATGACCAAGGGCGCCGATGAAGAAACTAGCCAGCCGGGGCGATGACGATCCGGCGGTTGGGCTCTTCACCCTCGCTGTAGGTCGTCACACCCTCAAAATCGACAAGCGCCTGGTGGATGATCCTGCGCTCGAAGGCTGGTAGGGCGTCCAGGACGGCCTCGTCACCCCGAGACTTGACTTCCTCGGCCAGCTTGGTTGCCACGTCCGTCAGGTACGAAGCGCGCTGATCGCGGTAGTTGTCACCGTCCAAAGTGACGCGTGCCCCAGACTCGAGCTTGCGGGCAGAGACCACGTTCATCAGGTATTGCAGAGCGTTCAAAACCTCTCCGCGCCGACCGACCAGGTACCCGACGTCGGTGCCGTCGATCTCGATGTTGACGTAGCGTCCGTTCAGCTCCGAGCACTTCGCGACAGCGTCCAGTTCGCCAGCCTTGAACATGTTGTTCAGGAACGTGGCCAGTGCCTCGCCGTCCTCGCTGCTGGCGTCTTGTCCCTTGGACTCCTGGGCCTCGGGGGCTTCGACCGGTTTGGCCTCAGCTTCCTTCTTCGGCGCCCTGGCAGCCTTTGCTTTGGGCTTTGCAGGTTCGGCCTCTGGCTCAGGAGCCGGTTCGGTCACCTTAGGTGCCTTTTCGGCTTTGGGGGCCTTGGCTTTGGTCGATTTGACCGAGGCGCGGACTGTGACCTTGCCGGGCTTTCCAAAAAGGCCCTTGGTCTCGTCCACGACTTCGATCTTGACTTGGTCGGGGCTCACTCCAAGCGTAGCGGCAGCCCTGGTGGTTGCCTCTTCAACGTTTGTCGCGACTAGTTCGATTGTCTCCATACAGTGTGTTGCCTCTCGAAACGCCTATTTGCGCTTTTTGGCTTTGTTGAGTTTCGGTGTGCCGGTTTTACCAAAGAACTCGGGGGACACCGTGTCCTTCGCCGGTTTTCCGTTCGCCTGGCCGTTGGCCGAGTCCTGCTTCTTGGCTGCTTCCTCGCTCATTCGCGCCAGAGTCTCCATGAACCCGCCCTTGGGCTTGACCCCGCCCGCGACCGTCTGGACCTCGGCCAGCTCGGGCAAGGGAAGTCTGTGGCTCAACAGGGACTGCGTCGTAGAAAGCACGTTCGTGAAGATCCAGTAAAGCACGAACGCGGACGGCAGGGTGTAAAAGAACATCATGACCGAGAAGATCACAGCGACGGACACACCCATGATCCTCTGCTGTTTGTAGTTCGACGGGTCCGAGACCGGCATCAGGAGCGTCGAAGTGACCATCGACGCCATGTACACGACGATCAGGATATAGTCGCGCTCGCCCAGGTTCGGCGCAAGCGGGATTCCTAGGAAAGTCGTCGCGCCGTGGTTGATCCACAGGAACGTGCCCTTCACAAAGTCGAACTTGTAAAGGTGCATCGACTGGTACACCGCCAAGAACAACGGCATCTGGATCAGTGCGGGCAGACAACCTGCCATCGGGTTGATCCCGTACTTGCGGTACAGGCCCATCGACTCAGCCTGGAACTCGGCCTGCTTCTTGATCTGGCCGTTCTTGTCGGTGTACTTTTCCTTGATCTCCTTCATCAAGGGCTGAAGCTGCATCATCCTGCGGCCGTGCATCAGCTGCTTTTGGGCGAGCGGCCAAATGACCGCCCTGACAACCAGGGCAAGCAGGAACCCTGCAAACCAGTAGCTGAACCCGGGCTGCCTGCCAGTCGATGCGACCAGAAAATCAATGAGGCCGTAGCCGTTGAACAGTCCCCAGACCGTCTCGAGCTTGGCAAGCGGCGCCTGGTCCGTAACGATCCCGTCGTAGACCTGCCTTGCGGTGAACGATGTCCCGGCCACCTCTGTGGTCGGTGTGACCTCGACGGTTGTGGAGTCCCACAAAGGGCCGTGGCTGAAAGTCTCGAACTTGGGTTTGAGCAGTTGGTATGCGTGGTCAAGCTTGCGGTAGCCAAAGTCAGACTTGGCCTTGCCGTCCACGAACAGCTGGTGCCGGTAAAGCCCGCTTTTGCGCATCGTGTCCGCTGCCAGCAGATAGCCAGCCAGGACTTTCTTGTCTGTCTCGGCCGCGTCCAGGTTCTTGCTCTTGGCCTCTTCGCGGACCTTGGACTCGTACTTGTTCGCCAGGGCCCTGATCGAAACGTCCTTCAAGTCCCGGTTGAACTGCTGCATCTCGGCCCACAGTTCGTCGCTCGACCGGGTGTCTTGGTTGCCCTTGTTCGGGGTGAACAGTTGGACAGCCAAAAAGACCGTCGTCGCGATCAGCATGATCTGCAGGAAGTTCGACTTTGGGCTGGGTTGCGGCTTACTCATTTGAAACTGACAAATCTAAGGTACCGGGTCATCGCCGCCTGGGTTGAACGGGTGGCACCGGGCGATCCTCTTCAGGCCCAGCCATGAGCCCTTCAGCAGACCGTACCGTTCGACCGCCTCCAGCGTGTACTGGGAGCAGGAAGGTGTGAAGCGGCAGGTCGGTGGCATCCACCTGGTTGTCC
>CAZGER010000059.1:4621-8156 GCA_964524565.1 uncultured Chthonomonas sp.
AGCCGGATTAGGAAGGACCCGAATTTTCGTCCCATCTGGCAACGACCTCCGCGACGAGTTGGCGAAACTCGTCAGAGAGCGCTTGGAAAGTCTGTCCGTTCGCACCCGCCTTGACCAGTACGACGAGGTCCGCGGATGGCTGGCCGCCGGAGATCCGTGAGATCTCTCGCATTCTGCGGCGAAAAAGGTTCCGCCTGGCGTTGCAGCCGAGCGACCTGGTGACAGCGATACCGACCAAGCCTGTCCCAGGCAGTGCAAGAAGTCGGAGGAAGTCTCCGTTAGCCCTGTCCCCGTCACGGTAAATCTCATCAAACCGGCGACGAGACGGACCTCTTAGGCACTGATCCTGTGGCGTCCCCGTAGCCTTCTGCGACGCAGCACGTTCTGACCGTCTTTCGTTTCCATCCTGACTCGGAATCCGTGCTTCTTGCTGCGCTTGCGGTTGTTGGGTTGAAATGTTCGCTTCATGGCGATGAATCCTACGTTGACTGGTCAAAGGAAATCGAGCCCCGAAATATACCCTTGCCCAAGAAAACGGCTTCAGGACGCGTTCGTTGCCCAGGCACAATTCTGACCGGACCACGACCGACGGTCTAGGACGCTAGAATGGGGCATGACGACGCCAGTCCTCGCCCTTGCCGCAATCTCGTCCCGCCTCTCGTCCGGGCCACTAGAGGACAGGTGGCAAAACAGCGGAGAGATGGTGGCAGTCATGCAGCGGTACGTCGCAGACGAATCGCTGCTGGAGCGCAAGTACCCGTTTACCGAGTCGCCCGCCCGTGCGGACCGTATGGTCACGTTCCGCAAGGAGTACTCCGAACTTCTGGGCGCGGTGGACTTTGCCCGGCTCCCGGCAGGAGGCAAGGCAGACTGGGTGCTGCTCAAAAACCGGCTCGACCACGGCGCTGCGACAGACTCGCTCGACGCCGCCAAACTTGAGGAGACCAAGCGGCTGGTGCCGTTCTTGCAGGTGTTCGTGAGGTTCCAAGAGCAAAGGGCTGGCCACGACATCCCGGTCGCAGAGCAGGCCGGCAAAGACCTTTCGGACCTCTCCCGGCTGATCGCGGAGACCACTGCCGAGTTGCAGAAAAAGCAAAAGGACCAGACCGAAGGCGTCTCGGAGCCGACGGCGAACCGCGCGCTCGCGCTCCTCGCGTCCTGCGAGAGGATCATGTCGGACTGGCACGAGCATTTTTCTGGCTACGACCCCATGTTCACCTGGTGGACTCAGCGGCCGTTCCAAGACGCGAACAAGGCGCTCAACGCATACCAGGCGTTTGTCAAGTCGCAGTTCACCAAGCCCGACGACCGCGAAGGCGGGAGGATCGTTGGTGACCGGATCGGCAGGGAAGGGCTCATGGCAGACCTGAAGAACGAAATGGTCGCTTACACGCCCGAAGAACTGATCGACATCGCTAAGCGCGAGATGGAATGGTGCAACAAAGAAGGGCTCAAGGCAGCCAAGGACATGGGCTGCAAGACGTGGGCCGAGGCCCTGGAGAAGGTCAAGGGCATGCACGAGGAACCTGGAAACCAGGTGAGCCTGATCGTCGACCTGGCCGAGGAAGCCGTGAGCTACCTGGAGTCAAACGCTCTGGTGACGATCCCTGCCCTGGCCAAGGAAGGGTGGCGGATCGACATGATGTCCCCCCAGCGGCAGCTGGTCAGCCCGTTCTTCCTTGGCGGGGAGACGATCATCGTTTCCTTCCCCACCGACGCCATGACCCACGACCAAAAGCTCATGTCGATGAGGGGGAACAACCGGTACTTTAGCAAAGCGACCGTCCACCACGAACTGATTCCCGGCCACCACCTGCAGGGATTCATGCAGAGCCGTTACAACACCCACCGGCGCGGCGTGACCGGCACACCGTTCTGGGTGGAAGGATGGGCGCTCTACTGGGAGTTCCTGCTGTACAAGCGGGGATTTGCCGCCACCCCGGAAGAGAAGATCGGGTTCTTGTTCTGGCGGAAGCACCGCTGCGCGAGGATCATCTTCAGCCTCAGTTTCCACCTGGGACTCATGAGCCCCGATGAGTGCGTCGAGATGCTGGTGGACGATGTCGGCCACGAAAGGTCCACCGCTGAAGGCGAGGTCCGCCGCTCGTTCGGGGGGACGTACCCGCCACTGTACCAAGCCGCCTACATGCTGGGTGCGCTCCAGATGTGGCAGATCCGGCGGGAGCTCGTCGACACCGGCAAGATGCCCGAAAAGGACTTCCACGACGCGGTTTTGCAGATCGGTTCGATGCCCTGGACCGTCGTGCGAGCGATCCTGAGCGGGCAGCCCGTCACCAAGACATTCAAAAACGACTGGCGCTTTTACAACGGTCCGGCCGAATAGGCCGGTCTAGTGCCGGACGCGGACGTAGCCGCCCACCGGCTTGTAAGGCTGCCACAGGTCGGCGCGACCAGTCTCTAGGCTGTACACCCCGCCGACAATCTGGAGCTTGCCCGTGAACACCATCTCTTTGAGCATGGGCGAGTGCGCCACGCAGGTGTCGATCGTGTTCTGCACGTTCGTCTTGATTGCCTCGTCCAGGTGGCTCGAACCCCGTCCTTCTGTCGAGGCGCAGGCGGGGAGGATCTTCTCGACCAGGTGCGCGATGTTCGCATGGTCGGAACCCGCTTGCTCAGCGTGACTGTCCTGGTGCGCTTCCTTACCGTGCCCTCCTGGCGCTGGTTTCGCTCCTGGCTGCGCTGCCTTTGACTTGAACACGTCCAGGGCAGCCGCGACAGCGCCGCACTTTTGGTGTCCCAAAACGACCAGCAACGGCGTCCCGAGGTGCTCGGCGGCGTACTCGATGCTCGCGATCGCGTCTGTGTCCGCCACGTTCCCGGCGACACGGACGACGAACAGGTGCCCGAGGCCCTGGTCGAAGACGATCTCCGGCGGCACCCGCGAGTCGGCGCAGGTGAAGACGATGGTGTGGGGTTTCTGCCCTTCGGCCACAAGCTTCCGTCTTCCGGAGTCTTGGGCCCAGTGGATCATCCGCCCGTCCACAAACCTGGCGTTGCCCTCGGCCAGAGCCTTGAGCGACAATTCCGCCGTCAGTTTTGTTTCTGGGGCGTGGTGCTGGCCCAGAACGATCGAAAGGACGAGAGGAGACAGTGTCATTCGCAAAACCCTCTCCGTTAGGTTCGGCGCACAGGGGCCGGGTTCATCACCACGAAAATTACCGGGCTGCCCCTAACCGGTCACAGCTTGCGAGCCTTGAGCCACAGACTCGTAGGACCGCAGGGCAATGGCACTTGCCGCCAGCCCGTCCGCGAGGCTCGACTTTGGCGCGGTCCCGTCCAGGCAAGCGGTGACAAAATCGCTG
The DNA here is from genome assembly GCA_964524565.1 of uncultured Chthonomonas sp. GTDB lineage: Bacteria > Armatimonadota > Fimbriimonadia > Fimbriimonadales > Fimbriimonadaceae > UphvI-Ar2. The sequence continues at coordinate 7,945 of CAZGER010000059.1, forward strand.
ACCATGAGCGCATCGAGGTTGCTGGCGCTGCCCACCCTCGCATGTCCGTTCCCCGAGTACAAGTCGATGCCCTGGACGAACAGGTTTGCCTCCAATACGCCCCCCTCGCAAACGACGTTGAGCGTGACGTTGCCCCACGTCTTGTACCCTGGCGCCTTGCTCCAACTAGAATCGATCGTTGCGAACGCGCCAGAAGGGTAGCCGAGGCTCAC
>CAZGER010000060.1:0-2614 GCA_964524565.1 uncultured Chthonomonas sp.
GGCAAAGGGTTGTTCAAGCCGTACAAACCTTGATCTGGGAAAGGTGTGGAAAACGCACGTTTGCGTCTGTTTTGGGTTCAAACATTTCCACACTGGTAATGTTGCCAGGTACAGGGAAGGTGCCCAAACCTGCCGCGATCGTCGCGGTTTAGGGGTGCTGCTCGAAGACTTGACCGACCAGGGTGAGGACGGTCACGAACAGTGCGGCGCCCCACAAGAGTCCGATCTCGACACGGCGTCTCGCGTGGTTTTCGCTCTCGCAGGTGCCGCATTTGTGACACTTGTGAGGCTTGCGGTATGCAAAGAACAGTCCGAGTCCGATCTGTACGGCCGAGACCGCTATCAGCAGGGGCCGAAACCGCTCGAGGGCGACCAGCCAGGTCGCGCCGGAAGTCGCTCCGCCGAGGGCGAGGAGGATCGTGGACCCGCAACACGGGATGTGGGCCAGGACTGCCGTGCCCACCGATGTCCATGCCACTCCGTGCTTTGCCACTGCAATATTATTGCACAGATCTGTCGTGGTCTCGGGCTAGGGTTCGACGGTGTAGAGGATCGACCGGTTTTGCAGGATCGTCGGGCGGAGTTTCTTTTGAGCCGACAGCTCGACCAGGAAAGCCTGCCAGCGTAGGTTCGGGTCGTCCATTTCGGCCTGGGTCGGGGCGTAAGTTCCGGGGCTTTCGAACAGGGCGGAGACCAGGCGCGAGCGTTGCTCGGGGGCAGAAAACGCGAGGCTATGATAGACGTGGGTGATCCCGCTGGCCTTGAACTGGGCGATCAGCCCCTCGGCTGTGTCGGCGTCGAACTTGTCGCTATGGCCGGGGTTGGCCCACATGTAGGGTTTGTCTAGGAAATACCCGAACACCTCGTCATAGAGAGCGACCTTCTGGACCTCAGGCATCGTGTTGAGCTGCCCCGCCAGGGCCGCAAAGGGGATTTGAGGAGGCTTTCCGAAGCCAGATGGAGAGACCGCCTCCAGCCGCACCATCAGCCATGCGGAGGTGAGCGCCTGGAGCACCGTCAGGGCAGGGAGCACGTGCTTGAGGCTGCGTCCAGTCAGGTGGATCCCGAGGAGGGCCGCGGCTGGCACAGCGAGGGCGGTGAGGTACCGGCTTTGCTGGCTCAGCACGAACCACGCGAGCATGGTCAAAAGCGCCCAGGCGAGGACGAAGCGGGACTCGGGGCGGCGAGTGCCAAGGGCCCCGACCAAGAGGAACGTCGCGATGGCGAGGAACCCGACCGATTGGGTCGGGAACCCGGCGCCGATGCTCTGTCCGGGGTTTGTGTACCGACCGGGCTGGTAGGCGAGCCCGAGCACGGCATGACCGAGCTTGGAGGGATCGAGCCTGCCTTCCACCCGTCCGACGCCGAACGACTGCTGCTCGTGCCGGTAGATGTCTGCCCGCCACTGGTTCCAGCCCTTGCCGCCCAGTTGTTCGTAGAAGAAGGGAAAGACCGGGTTTCCGGTGAAGGCGTATGTCTTGAGGAACCAGGGCGCAGCCAGGACGATCGCGAGTCCGGCGACGGTCGCAAGGGGTCTCCACGCCTGGGCCATCCGTGTGGCGCACACGGCCACTGCGATCAGTCCTGCGATGCCGAACGACTGGATGCCGGTGAACTTTGTCCCCATACCAAGGCCGAACAGGAGCCCGGCAAGGACGGCGAGCCCGGTGGTGTCCTCGTTCTTCGCGAGCTTAGTGACCAGTTCACTGGCATAGAGGACTCCCAGCCCGACGTAAAGCCCGTGGGAGACGTCGATGTAGGCCGTCCCAGACTCCCAGAGCACGACGGGGCACGCGGCGAACGCGAGGGCGGCCCACCAGCCCTGCGCCGGACCAGACCTGCGACGGACGTGCCCGAACATGGCGGTGAGGCCGAGGAGGAAGACGAAGAAGGAGACAAGCCTTTGGCCGGTCAGCCCGATGCCGACCAGGTAGACCTGCAACCCGTCGATGGCGAAGGGGAAGTTGCTGTGGTGGATCGTGTCGACCGGGACGACCTGCCCCGCCTCGACCCAGATCTTGGGGACGGCCAGGTGGTAGGCAAAGGAGTCCCACTCCATCATGTTGCCGGGGTTGAGGGTTTCCAGCAGGGGTAAGAGGCACAGGACCGAGAGTCCCAGGGCGACGAGCTTTGCCGGTCCGGTCGGAAGGGAGAGCTTCCATGCGCCGAGTCCGCCTTTGGTGACCGCGAGGACGGCAGGCACGGCCAAGGCGAGGGCCAGCCACGCGACGTACCGCAGTGATCCAGGAACCAGCCCGAGCATCACGGTGACGGTTCCGAGGATCCCGAGCCCGACCAGGCCCGAGACGCCGAACGATTCTGCCGGGTCCAGGGACGCTGCCCAGCGTTTGAGGGCGCGCTGGGCGACCGCCGTTGAGACGACGCAGAGGTACAGCGGCACCAGGAAAGCGGTCAGCACGGGCGGATTATATCTGCGGGGGTAGGCTCGGCGGATGCGGAGGTACTGGGCGATCTACCGAAAGTACGTGATGAGCTCGATCGCCCGCGACCTTGAGTTCCGTACAGACTTTGTCGCCAAGGTCCTTCAAAGCACGACGTGGGTGTTCTTCTTTTACGTGATGATCGAGGTGATCTACGCGAACACCGAGTCGGT
>CAZGER010000060.1:2624-8153 GCA_964524565.1 uncultured Chthonomonas sp.
CGCTGCACCGCATCCTGCCCGAGCATCCGGACTTGGTGATCAGCGGGATCAACCACCTGCTCTTTATGGGTTTGTGGGATTTCCCTGAGCATATCCGCAAGGGGAGCCTGGACTTTGCGGTGACCAAACCGGTCGATGCGATGATGACGGTCTTCACGCGGAAGTTCTCGTTCCACTATATTGGTCAGTTGGCGGCGTCGATCGGCCTGTTGGTGTACGGGATCGTCATTTCTGGGGTGTCGCTGAGCCTGGTGGGGGTGTTGTCGTTCCTTTCGCTGGTGGTCTGCGCCAATGTTGTGTTTCTAGCGATCATGTCGGTCACGATGACGACGGCGATCTACTTTGTCCGGGTGGACAACATCTGGGTGTTGCCCTACACGATCCTGGACGTTGCCCGGTTCCCGACTGACATTTTCAACCCTGCCGTCAAGCGGGTCTTGACGTTTGTGTTCCCGATGGCGTTTTTGGGAACGGTTCCGACGGCGGTCCTGCTGAAGGGTGCGGGGCTGGAGTTCGTCGGCTACGGCGTCGTGGCAAGCGTGGTCTCGATCGTTGTCGCCAGGTGGTTTTGGACCTTTTCTCTCAGGCGGTATTCCAGCGCCAGCAGTTAGCCACCAAAGCCGCCGAACCCTCCGACCCTTTGGCCGCGCCTTCCGTTGCCAAAGTCGCTACCGAACGGCAGGGCCTTGATGCGGATGTAGAACGCCACCTGGAGGCCGGGGCGGAACCCTGACTTGAAGTCGCTGATCTCCAGGACCGCTTCGGTGCAGTGCATATCGTAGGTGAACGACCACTGCTGGGCGTCGAACTGGTTTGTATAGCCGTTATAGGAGAGCAGGAAGTCTGTGGTGACCTTGCCGAACTTGAGGCCGCCGACCTGCACGACACCGGCGGCGAACTTCCCTCTCAGGCCGTCGTACCTGGCGCCAAAGCCAAAGTCGACGTTGCCGATCTTGAACTGGCCGTCGGCGCGTGTCGTGCTCCATGACTGGTTAAACGTGTCGTAACTGGTCGAAAACTGGAGCCTGTCCTGGCCGTTCCTGTATGCGGCCTGGATGGAGACGAGGCGCCAGGGTGTCTGTCCCCGTTCGATGGAGACAAGGTCGTAGCCTGTGGTCAGACTGCTTGTCCAGTGCTTGGAAAACGCGTGTTGGAGGGAGCCGTCGAAGGCGTCGGATCGACCGGCGATGTCGATCGCCAGGGGTGTGAACCCGAGCTGGTCTTGGTTCCGGTAGGAGACGTTGATCCGGGAGTTTTTGGCGTACTGGTAGGTCAGTTGCGAGTCAAAACCCAGGATGTACTGGGCGGTGTCGTTGCTGTAGACACCTTGCGCGTACTGCCCGTTCCACCGGAACGTCAGGTCCTTGGCCAGCTTCTCCGTCCGCCCACCGCGAAAGTCGAACCAGAGCCTTGTGATTGGGCCGGCAGAACCGGAGTCTTCCAGCTGGCCGATCGAGAACTGCGCCTGGAACGGCCAGTTGTTGCCAAACCCAGACCCGAACAGGCGGCGGGAATCGCTGGAGAGGGTCAACATCGGTGTCCTCTCGTTGGACTTGGCGACTGGGGTCGTCCCGCCAGCCGGGATCGTGCGCTGGTACAGGAGGTCGGCGGTGAGGGAGCGGAGCTGTTGGGAGGCGAAGAACCGCAGGTCCAGCTGTTTGGACTCGGAAAGGACGGTCGAACCATTGTCGCTTTGCGAGGTCGTGAGGGTCGCGTTGAGGGCGGTGGCGAACCCGCCGCCGTAGTTCCGAGTGTCGGTCAGGGAGAGGTTTTCTGCCGTGGTGCCGAAGGTGGTCGAGTCGGACCCGCTCCGGAAGTACCCGAGGGAGGACTGTCCGCCCTTGGTCGGGACTGTCAGCTGTCCCCGGACGTTGTGGGTGACGGTCGAGGGCGCGCTCAGGTAGTCGTTCCGCCGCCAGTTGCCAGAGACGGTGAGGTTCGAGCCGCCGAACTGCTGCTGGTGGTCGAGGCTTCCGACGAGCGTCCCGGTCGATCCGGTGAGGCCGTAGATCCCAAGCTTGCCGCGCGACCGGGCAGACTCGTAGTTATAGTCGGCGCCGAGCCCGAACCCGAGCTTGGTCATGTAATCGAAACGCGAATCGAGGGTGTTGGCGCCGCCCAGCTCGGTGACGTACCGGAGCTTGGCGTAGTAGCCCTCGTCGGGGGACTGGCCGAACTCTGGCAGGTACTTGGGGCGGTCGTCGTAGAGCGGGATGACCAGTTTGGGGAGCCGGAAGACCGTTTTGCCGCCGATTTCGAGGGCGAAGCCTCGCAGGGTCAGCTTTTTGCCCTGCTCCAGTTCGCCGTCGGTGACCTCAAAGGCGTAGTGGGGGTGCTCCTTGTCGCAGGATGTGATTCTGCCCTGGACCACGTGGTAGTGGTTTTTTTTCAGGTCGCCGCCGCCGGCCGAGACGTAGAAGTTCCCGACCGTCTCGCCTTGTGTCCTGGTTGGGGTCACGACGGCTTGTCCGCCGGAGAACGTGTAGGTTTCTGTGTCGAAGTTAACGGTGACGGTCTCGCCCTTCACCGAGTCGCCCTCGCCGGTGAGTTCCCCGCCGCCGGTCAGGGAGAAGATGTTCGTCCGCCGGTTGCCCTCGATCCTGTTGGCGGAGAGCCGGTATCCCTTGTACTCCAGCACGACCCGGCCCTCCCAGACCGTCACGTCGCCTTTGAGCGAGACACGGTCGCACGAGACGACCTTGAGCTCAGAGCTTCGCTGAGAGTCTGGCCTGGGGATCGGTTTGGCAGGATCGGCCTGTTGAGGCTGGTCCTGCCCCTTGGGTTGCTGGGGCGGTTGGGCGGGGTCTTGGCAGAACCCGAACGCGGCCAAGGCGCACGCTATGGCGGCGACGACAAGCCTCACTCCAGCGACCTCATGACGAAGACCGCGGCGCAGGCAAAGAGGGCGAGCGGCAACCAGGCCGAAACCACCGGGGAGAGCCACCCTTTGTAGCCAAAGATCGTCGTCGAGATGACGTGGACGTTGAAGTACATCCACATGGCGACAAAGCTGAGCAGGAGGCCAAGGAACGCCGAACCGCGGGCGAACCGCACACTGAGGAGCCCGGCAAAGACCGAAAAAAGGACGCTGGCCGAGGGCACAGAGAACCGTTCGTAGAACGAGGTCTCTAGCTTGCGCACGTTGGACCCGGCCGTGCGTCCGGCGACGACCCTGCTCCAAAGGTCTTTGGCGGAGGCCGTCTCTGGCTGGACGCTTTGGAAGAAGTCTTGGAGGACGATCTTTTGGTTGATCACCAGCGTCTGGGCGTCGGTGACCTGCATGAGGCCGTCGTTTTCGAACACCCACATTTTGGGGTCTTCGAACGTCCAGATGCCTTTGTTGTAGTGCCCGGTTTTGGCGCGGAAGACGGTCTCTTGGCCCGGTCTTTGGCGCTCGATCAACAGGACGTCGGTGATGCGGAGGGCCTGGTCGCCGACCTGCTCGACCTCGCCAAAGTTCGCCACGAAGGTCCCTAGGCGGATCATGAGGTTGCGCTCGAACTTGGGCAGTTTGCCCACGATCAGGAGCTCGCTCGCCAGACGGGACTGCTCTTTGGCGGCGGTCGGGACCAGGAGCTCGGCGTTCAAGAAGCCGAGCACCGAGAAGAGGACCCCGGTCAGGAGGACGGTGGCGAGGATCCGCTTGATGGAGTATCCGGCCGAGCGCAGGGCGGAGAGTTCGCCTTCGCGCACGAGCCTGGTGAGGGCGAGGGATGAACCGAGCGCGACACCCAAAGGGATCGTGAACAGGAGCCAGCCGGGCATTCTGACGAGCACAAACTTGACGACCGCCACGAAGGGGACGTTGGCGGGGTCGATCTCTTTGAAGACGGCGATCATCTCGTTCGCCAGAAAGAGCAGACCGGTGACGACCGTCCCGATGAAGACAGGCACAGCCAGCTCTTTGAGCACGTACTGGTCGAGCTTTTTCACGAATCAGCCACCAGGACGAGCCCCCGCACGACAAGGAAAGCGACGACCACCATGAGGATGACGATCCCAACGGCCCGGAACATTGCATCCATGTCCGGCACGGCGAACAATGGGATGGCGACGATGGCGGCGGCGGCCAGGCCCCAGATGGAGACCATTCGTTTGACGAGGGCGGTGGCGAACAGCTTGTGCTCGACCATGTGGATCAGGTGGTCGTAGCCGCAGCGTGGGCACCACAACTGCCCGGCGGGAACCATGATCTTGCACCTTTGGCACTGGATCGGCTGGTCGGCCTCGCCAGGGTGCAGGCGGGACTCCCAGTTTCGGTACATTCGGTGCTCGCTGGGAAAGACGGTGGCGGGCATGTCGGGCAGGATGGTCCTTGCGACGCCGACCGCCTGGGCGATGAACCCTCGTTGCTGGAGCATCTCGGCCAGCTTCATCCCGGCCAAGGTGTCGCTTGAATGGGCCCTGAGGGTGGTGTAGGCGAGGTAGAGCTGCTCGAACTCGATCTTGGCGAGGGCGCGCTTTCGGAGCCGTTCGCGGATGGGGATGTAGACGATGACGGTGGTGACCGTGGCGATCAGGCACCATGGGGCGAGTTCAGGGACGGCGGGGTTCATGGCGGTGAACCCGAGTCCGAGGCCGATCCCCAGCGCGACCATCCCGAACAGGGTGTCGATATCGCCCATGATCATCCAGCCGACCACAGAGATCATCCAAAAGGCCAGAGGGATCCAGATGAGCAGGGCGAACCCTAGTTGCACGTTTGGTCCTCCCCCTCGGTCTTGCGTTTTGCGAACGAGAGTCTTGGTTCGGTGCCGGCGATGATCCTGGAGACGTTGGCCTTGTGCCGTACGATGATGACCACAGCGAGGACGGACAGGACAATCCCGATCGCCGGGGTCTTGGGGTAGATGACGAAGGCGCTCGCCCCCATCACGATCACAGAGACGATGCTGCCCAAGCTGACCAGTCGGCAAATGACCACGGTGACCAGGAACCCGGACAGGGCGAGGCACCCCACCAGGGGCACGGCGCCCAAGAGCGCGCCGAGTCCGGTGGCGATGCCTTTTCCGCCCTTGAACCCAAGGAACGGAGAGAACACATGTCCAGCGATGGCAGAGACTCCAGCGGACAAGGCGGCCAGGGTCGGGTCCATCCCAAGCGACGGGACGACCAGCGGCAGGAGCAGCGGGGGCGCCAGACCCTTGAGAACATCGAGCACGAACACCACGATCGCAGGGCCTTTGCCCAGCGCCCGGGCGACGTTGGTCGCCCCGATGTTGCCACTGCCGACCTGCCGGATATCGACCCCCTTCGCCTTGGCGACCAGGTACCCGGTCGGCACCGAACCGAGCAAGAACGCACCCAGGCAAAAGAGAAAGACCGTCACGCCAAAATCCTGTCCAACGCCTCTTCGAACAAGCCCCTGACCCGGTTCTGGTGTCCTTCAAAAACGGACAGCATGTCGTTGGGGTCAGAGAGCCCGTACTCAATACCGATTCTGGCCAATTTGTCGGGGTTTTCAGGCATGACGCCCCCTTCCATGCCCAGGAGGAACAACTTTGCCCTGAGCCCGAACAGGAAGCGGAA
>CAZGER010000061.1:0-2682 GCA_964524565.1 uncultured Chthonomonas sp.
CACAGAGTTCCTGTCCGTGACCCAGGCGGATGTCGAGGACGCCCTTTACGAGACCAGAAGGTCGGCCACGGGCGAAGAGCTTTTTAGGGTGTTCAACCAGGCGGAGTCGATCGAGGCAGTCCAGACGCAGTCCCAGCTGCTGAGCTGGCTGCTGGCCGGGATCGCCTCGGTCTCCTTGCTGGTCGGGGGCATCGGGATCATGAACATCATGCTCGTCTCGGTGACCGAGCGGACGAAGGAGATCGGGCTGCGGAAGGCCCTTGGTGCCAGAAAGACAACCATCCTGACCCAGTTCCTGTATGAAAGTGTCGTGCTGTGCGTGTTGGGAGGGGTCATCGGGATGCTCCTTGGCACGCTTTCGACAAAGTTCGTGGCCGGGATCCTGCAGGTTCCGCCGGTCGTGAACACAGGGGCGATCGCGGTGGCGTTCGTCTTTAGTTGCGCGGTGGGACTGTTCTTCGGCCTTTATCCGGCGATCAGGGCCAGCAACCTACTCCCGATCGAGGCACTCAGGCACGAATGAGCGAAAAAACACCGGTTATCGAAACTAAGAACCTGGGCAAGGATTACATCATGGGCAGCGTGATCGTCCGGGCCCTGCGCGATGTCAGCATCAAGATCTACCCTGGCGAGTTCGTCTCGATCATGGGCCCTTCTGGTTCGGGGAAGTCGACGTTTATGAACATGGTCGGGTGCCTGGACCGCCCCTCGTCCGGCGAGTTCCTGCTGGACGGGCGGGAGGTGAGCCGCCTTTCTGACAACGACCTTGCCGAGATCAGGAACAAGTACATCGGGTTCGTGTTCCAGACGTTCAACCTGTTGCCTCGCACGACCGCACAAAAGAACGTGGAGCTGCCCCTGATGTACGCGGGGGTCAAGAACCGGGCAGAGCGAGCGCGGGAGGCCCTGGTCCGGGTCGGCCTTGAGCAGAGGATCGACCACAAACCGAACGAACTCTCAGGCGGTCAGCAGCAGCGCGTGGCCATCGCCCGCGCCATCGTGACGGACCCTGTCCTTATTTTTGGGGACGAGCCGACTGGCAACCTGGACACCAGGACGACCCACGAGATCCTGGCCCTGTTCCAGGACCTGAACAAGGCGGGCAAATGCGTGGTGATCGTCACCCACGAGGAAGAGGTCGCCAGGCACGGAAACCGTATTATCCGGTTCAGGGACGGGCGCGTGGAGGCGGACGAGGTGGTCGAACACCCGATGGACGCCAGGGCCGAGCTAGAGAAGATGGCTCCGCCAGAAGATGACCTGACTCTGAGCACGCCCTGATTCTTGCGCCCCAAACAGCAGGATCGTGCCTGTACATTTGTCAGGGCATTGCCGATATTCACGGCAAGGGCGCACTGTCCAAGTCACGACCATGCTTTGCCAACTGCTAGGAATCACTCAGTCAGACCAAAAACACCGGCTTGACATCAACCAGATCACGAACGAAGACCGCGAGGCACTCAGGGAGATCCGGCCCTACCTTGAGCGGCACATGACCCACATCGTGGACATGTTCTATGCCCATGTCGTCAAGTACCCAGAGCCGCTTGCCATCATCCAGTCGGCAGGCTCGACGATCGACAAGCTCAAGAAGACTAACCCGATGTTCTTCTCGGAGCTTTTGAGCGGGGAGTTTGGCGAGGCGTACTTCGAAGGCAGGCTCAGGATCGGCAAGATCCATGCAGACATCGGGCTGGAACCTAAATGGTTCTATGCCGCGATGAGCACGTACTACAACGAGATTTTCAGCCTGCTCGTCAACCAGTACAAGTTCCGCCCCAAACAGCTTTCCAGGGTCCTGACCGCGTTCCAAAAGGCGCTCAACCTGGACCAGGCCCTTGTTTTGGAGGCTTACATCGAGTTCGGGTTTGTTTCCGAGCTCCGACAGGTGGTCGAGCGGTCCTCGGACGTGGCGAACGGTCTTGTGAGCAGCGGTGCCAGTGTCCGCGACGCGAGCAACGAGTCTGGCCAGGCTGTGGGTGAGCTGGCGAGCGTCAGCGAGCAGCTGGCACAGGCAGCGACAACCCAGGCAGAGGCGGCGCAGGACGCAGCCAACAGCATGAACCACCTTTCGTCAGCGAGCCAGCGCATGAGCGACGGCGCCCAGGGTCAAAAGCAGGCACTGGACGAGGCGTCTGGGGCAGCGGACCAGGTCCGGATCTCGATCGACGAGATCACCGAGCAGGCCGCCCTGTGGGAAGAGATCCGGGACAGGATCGCCGCTATGGACAGGGTCAAGCAGGCGGTCGCCGACACGAGCACCAAGGTCAGCGACATGACCAAGCGCAGTGACGAGATCGGCAGGATCGTCCTGACCATCGAAGACATTGCCGCCCAAACGAACCTTCTTGCCCTCAATGCCGCCATCGAAGCGGCCAGGGCGGGCGAGATGGGTCGCGGCTTTGCCGTCGTCGCCGAAGAGGTCCGTAAGCTGGCGGAGCACTCTTCGGACGCGACCAAAGAGATCACGACGCTCATCCAGGCGGTCCAAGTTGGAAGCCAGGAAGCCGCAGAGTCCATGAGCCAGACCCTTTCGGACGTTGACAACGCGAGCCAGGTGACGCTTCAGGCGGCCGGGTGTCTGGAGACGATCGCCAAGACCGCCGCCGAGACGTCCAGTCTGAACAACGCGTTGGCGAACGCGATGTCGACTGCACCGAAGCGCTCGACCGTGGCCGCGAC
>CAZGER010000061.1:2692-3731 GCA_964524565.1 uncultured Chthonomonas sp.
CCAAGGTCGACGAGGTGACCAAGAGCAACCTTGAACTCCTGCAGACGATGACCGGAGAGATCTCCACAGTGAACGCTGGGATCGAGAATATCGCCGCTGTCAGCGAGGAGAACTCGGCATCCACCGAGGAGATGTCCGCCTCCACCCAGCAGATCTCTGCCCAGGTCGAGCAGCTGGTTTCCAGCATGCAAGAGGTCGATGAGCAGATCTCCGAGCTCCAGGCGATCGTGTCCCAGGCAAAAACCGTCATCGCCAAGGCACGGAACACGTCGGCATCGTTCGACGCGGCTGCCTAAAGTCCAGCAGGCAAGGCACGGGGCGGTCACTCCAGACAAGAAGGGTGACCGCCCCTTCCCTATTATCTTTAGTGTGCGATGGGCTTGGAACACCACCGGGTTCGCTAGCGTCGGGGCTGGCCTAGCTGGCATCTACGTGCCGGGGCTGCCCACCACCGTCTTCCTGATCATCGCGCTCTACTGCTTTGCCAAGGGCGGGAACACCAAGACCAGGGCGTGGCTGCTGGGCCACCGCACTTTCGGCCCCGTCCTGACGGACTGGGAAGAGACCAAGAGCCTCACGCTGCGGATCAAGTGGATCGCGGTCGCCTCGATCGTGGTCTCGTGTGGGGTTTCTGCCGCTATCGTGCCTGTGCTGTGGGTCAAGGGCGTCATCCTGCTGACTGGGGCGGTCGGCGTTTGGTACGTCTGCAGCCGCAAGACCAAGCCGGCGGTGGTTCACAAGGCCGAAGCTCGGGCCTAAACGGCCCTGACGGGTCGCGAGAGCCATTCCAGGTGCCGTGCCGAGACAAACCGCCACTCCTTTTCGTCGCCCTTGCCCTCACGCAGCCCGATCCTGCGCGTTCGCAGGAATTCGACGGTCTGGCAAGGCTCGATCCTGAACGCAGAGCCGGGATCGAACAGGTCCGCCCCCTCCAGCGAGCGGTCGATCCCCAGCGCTTGGCAGAGCTTTCCGGGGCCGCTCAGGAGCCCGTGGTCGCTCTTGGCGCCGGGCCTGCGGGCCCGCATTAAGTCTAGTCCCT
>CAZGER010000061.1:3741-8123 GCA_964524565.1 uncultured Chthonomonas sp.
CCCGGACAAGCACTGCCCCGGGAACGCCATCCGGACGGACGGACACGTTCAGCATCCAGTGGCACCCGTAGTTGAAGTAGATGTACGCCCGTCCTGGTGGCCCAAACATCGTGGCGTTTCTCTTGGTCCTGCCCCTAAACCCGTGGCTGGCTGGGTCGTCGGGGCCGCTGTACGCCTCCACCTCGACGATGAGGGCACGCATATCCCCAATCGACAGCCGACATCCGAGCAGACATGGGGCAGACTCTTCGGGCGGGAGTTCGGTCAGAGAGGTCAGGATGTCCACCGGCGCGATTCCCGCCCAGTCTAACATGGCAAGAATCCATCTGGCGCGAACGCGCCTCTCTCATGACAGTGCTTGAAACGATCGGTTGGGTCTCAGCCGCCCTAGCGGGCATTTCCCTCGGGTTGCTCGGAGGGGGCGGCTCGATCCTGACTGTTCCGATCTTGGTGTACTTTTTCGGTTTTTCCGGGGTTGCCGCCACGGGGTCTTCCCTGCTCATCGTCGGGTCTGGCGCACTGGCCGGGTCGTTGGGACCTCTTTTCAAAGGCGAGCTTCCGTGGAAGAAGGCGTTTTTGTTCGCGGTCCCTTCTGCGACAACGGTTTTCGTGACGAGGAGGTTCATCTTGCCAGCGGTCCCGGACCAAGTGGGGCCGATCACGAAGGACAGCCTGGTGCTGGTCGCGTTCGGGATCCTCATGCTGGCGGTCTCGTTCTTGATGATCAAAAAGCGAAGGGGTGAGCCCAAGCCGGCCAGCGAGGCACCTTGGCTCGTTCCTCTGGTCGGGATCGGCGTCGGTCTGCTGGCAGGCTTTGTCGGGGCGGGAGGCGGGTTCTTGATCGTCCCGGCCCTGGTCCTGCTGCTCGGCATCGACATGCGGGCGGCGGTGCCGACTTCCCTGCTGATCATCGCGTTCCAGTCGCTCGTCGGGTACGTGGGGAGCCTATCGGCCCAGGGCGACAGTCGCCAGACGGTGGTTTTCGGGCTTGCCCTGATCGCGGTGGCGGGGGTGTTCGTCGGTGCCAGGCTCAAGGGGCGGTTCCAGCCTGACAGTCTCCGCCGTGGGTTCGGATGGTTCGTCCTGATCGTGGGGATCGCGATGACGGCCAAAGAGCTCTTGCTTGGGCCCTCCTGAATCCTTCGCGCGACCGTTAGCCTCTCACAGGCATATGGCAGCGCAAATCTCCATCTCTGAGTTGGACCGGTTGACCGAGACCGGCGCCCAAGTCACCTACGTCGATGTCCGGTCGGTCAGCGAGTTTGACTCTGGCCACGTGCCGGGCGCGCTCAACATTCCACTCGACCAAATCGAGGCCAGGATCGCCGACCTTTCACCCGGGCCGATCGTTCTGTTCTGCCAGGCGGGGAGCCGCGCAGAAATGGCATGCTCGTTCTTGCAGACCTCGCGACCGGACGCCCAGTTTTTCGAGGGCGGCTTTGACGCGTGGGTTGAAAACGGCAGGGCCATCGTCGTGAGCAAGTCCACCCGTTGGAGCCTGGACCGCCAGGTTCGCCTCGGCGCCGGTCTCATCGTCCTCATTGGGATGGCCCTCGGGTTCACAGTCCACCCGGGTTGGTTCGGGCTTGCTGCGTTCGTCGGCGCAGGACTCACCTTTGCCGGCCTGACAAACATTTGCGGAATGGCCGCACTCCTTGGCAAGATGCCTTGGAACCAGCCCAAGGCCCCGTCAGGCGCGATGGTCGCTTGCCAGGGGGAGAAATAACATGGTCGTCCAGCGTTTTTACGACGAGGGCCTGGCCCACGCCAGCTATCTGGTCGGGTGCCCCGGAGCGGGCGAGGCGGTGGTTATCGACGCCAACCGCGACTTTGACCAGTACATCGACGCTGCCGCCTCTCAGGGGATGCGCATCACCAAGGTCACCGAGACCCACATCCACGCCGACTACCTTTCCGGCAGCCGAGAGCTGGCGGATTTGACCGGGGCAAAGCTCTACCTTTCTTCAGAGGGCGGGCCGGACTGGCAGTACCAGTTCAGCGGCAACATCGAGCTGGTCTCGGACGGGAGTGAGTTCTCGGTCGGGTCGGTCTCCATCCGCGTGATGCACACCCCCGGCCACACGCCGGAGCACATTGCGTTTATCGTCACGGACACTCTCGTTTCGGTCCAGCCAGCGATGGCGTTCACGGGCGATTTTCTGTTCGTCGGCGATGTAGGACGGCCCGACCTGCTGGAAAACGCGGCCGGGCTTGTCGGCACAGCCGAGCCTGGGGCCGCGACGCTCTTCCACTCGATCCAGCGGTTTAGGCAGTTGCCGGACAACATGCTTGTCTGGCCCGCCCACGGCGCCGGTTCGCCTTGCGGACGTTCCCTCGGAGGTGTGCCGGTCTCGACGCTCGGGTACGAAAAGGCGACGAACTGGGCGTTCCAGATCGGGACGGAGCAGGAGTTCGTCACCGAGGTCCTCACGGGCCAGCCGGAGCCGCCGGTCTACTACGCCAAGATGAAGGAGTTCAACAAGGTTGGGCCGGCTTTTATCTCGGACAAGCGGCGACTGGTCGAGACCTCGCGGGTCGAGCGCTTCATCGGCCCAGACACGGTGGTCCTGGACGTGCGGAACTCCGCCGAGTACCTGGACCGGCACATTGTCGGGTCGCACCATGCCCCGGTCGGCAAGAACTTTGCGATCTACGCGGGTTGGTTCGTGCCTTACGACAAAGACATCCTGATGATCGCCGACGACCGCGCCTCGGCCGCCAAGGCAGAGCGTGACCTCTCCCTGATCGGACTGGACAGGGTGATCGGGTTTGCCCGCCCCGACGTTTTCGACCAACTAGAGGCGGTTGGGATCAAGACCACCCGGGTGCGGTCAGTGAGGGCGGAAGAGATCCACCTGAACGGGGAGACCGTGCTGGACGTGCGTGGAAGTTCAGAATGGGTCGAGGGGCACTTGGAGTCTGCCATCCACATCCCTTACGGCTACATCCCCCGGCAGGGGGCCAAGCTGGACCAGAACGCCAGGTACTGCGTCCACTGCCGGTCTGGTGCCAGGTCGCCTGTCGCGATCTCGGCCCTGGAACGGATGGGGGTCACCGACCTTGTGAACGTCTCTGACGGGTACGAAGGGATCGTCGCCCACCAGAAGTCGCCTGCCCTGGCTTAGAAATCCTCGTCGAATATCTGAGCCAGGTAGGAGACGTTGTTGATCAGGTGAGTGTGGGGATACACCTCGAGTTGGAACCGAGTGTGTGTCCCCTCGCACACGCCGATGTTCCAGCGGCACATGGCCGCCTTGCCCTCCAGCAGGTCGTTTGGAGTGTCGCCGATCTTGGCCACGTGCCCAGAGTTGTCGACAGCGCACCGCTTCATCAGCTCGAACACCATGTCCGGGAACGGCCTTCCACGGTTGACTTCGTCTGAGGCGACGGTGGCGGAGAACAGGCCCTTGTCCCAGCCCAACCGGGCCAGGATCGTGTCGGCGATCTTGCGGTCGAACCCTGTGTCCACCGCGAGCAGGGCCCCCCTGCGCTTGATCGCGTCCATCGCCATCATCGCGCCCTCGACCGCCCTCACCCGCCTGGACGTCGTGAAGTGGGCATCGAGCAGTTCGCTGAACCGGTCTGTCACGCGCTGGACCAGCTGGGCGTCTTCTGACCTTGGATCCTTGCGCTTGCTGAGCAGGGTCTTGATCGCGACCCGTTTGGGCAGCCCCGCGACGGGAACCGTCTCGACCGGCCTCATCGGGATGTCCTGAAACTTGAACGCTTCCGACATGGCCTCGGAAACTGCGCCGTCATCGACCAAGATGGTGCCAGAGAGGTCGAATATGACGAGTCGTGGGTACATTCTCCCCTCAGTATGCCCTATGGCACACCAGTTCCGAACCACGTTGGCCCATAGGGTGAAATGGACGTGTGGAGCACCTGACCTACCCGATCCGGAGTGACAAGCTGACCATGACCGTCGCGGTGACGGAACACGTGGTCTCTGTCCAGACAGACTTCCAGAAGATCGACATCCACGACACCACGGAGTTCGGCCGGATGCTCCTGCTCGACGGCCACGTCCAACTGGCCGAGCGGGACGAGGCGGCCTACCACGAGTGCTTTGTCCACATTCCCCTATCGGCGCTGCCTTCGGCGAAGAGCGCCCTGGTCGTCGGCGGGGGCGACGGCGGTGTCGTGCGCGAGCTCTGCCGGTCTGCGAGCCTGGAATCGGTCACGATGGTGGAGATCGACGAGCAGGTGATATCGGTCTGCCGCGAGCACCTGCCTTCCCTCAGCGGCGGGGCGTTCGACGACCCCCGGCTCAACCTTGTGGTTGGAGACGCGTTTGCCTATGTCAAAGATTGTGGCTCGCAGTTTGACCTTATCCTCCTTGATGCCACCGACTGCTACGAGGAAGAGACAGGGGAGATGAG
>CAZGER010000062.1:0-8117 GCA_964524565.1 uncultured Chthonomonas sp.
GCTTCTGGGGCTTTGCGGCGGCAGTACCTTTCTTGGTTCTTGAACAACGGGATCGAGACGGACCGGATCGTTTTTCGGCAGGCGACGACGAAATCGGCCCACTTTGCCTCGTACAACCAGGTCGATCTTTGTCTGGACACGTTTCCGGCGACGGGATCGGCGACGACCTTTGAGACGGTTTGGATGGGTGTTCCTTTGGTGACGCTGCGTTCGGACTGTCACAACGGGCGGCTTTCTGCCTCGATCTTGAAGGCGGTCGGGCACGAGGGCTGGGTGACTGACTCGGTGGACGATTACATCGAGAAGGCGGTCGCCATGGCAGGGGACGTGCAGGCTTTGAACGCGGCGCGGCACGAGATGCGCGGGAAACTGCTGGTGTCGCCCTTGTGCGACTCTGTCGGGTTTGTCCGCGAGTTCATGACGAAGATCGCGGCATCGCTTTAGGCTTGCAGCTTTCTGAACTGGTGTTTGCCGACCCTGAGCACTTTATCGACCAATTGGTCGGTATGGAGCTTGGCAAAGGGGTCTGAGACCTTTTCTCCATCGAGGGCGACGGCGCCTTGTTCGATCAGTTTTCGCGCTTTGCCGTTGCTTTCGGCCATGCCGAGGGTGACGATGAGCTGGGCCATCGGCACGTGTCCGTCTTCGGTGAGTCCGGGCGGGATCGTCGCGGGGGGCGCATCGACCGGTTCGGTGCGTTTGCTAAAGGTCTGGACGAAGTAGTTTTCGGCCTCTTGTGCGGCTTGCTGGGAGTGGTAGAGGGCGACGATCTCTTTTGCGAGCCTGACTTTGGCGTCCCTTGGGTTTGAACCTGGCTGGAGGAGGGTTTGGACCTCGGTCATGGGGACGTCGGTGCAGAGTTCGAACCAGTTTTGGATGAGGGTGTCGGGGATGGACATGGTTTTGCCGAACATGTCGTTTGGCGGGTCGATGACGCTGACATAGTTGCCAAGGGACTGGGACATTTTTTCTTTGCCGTCGGTGCCGACGAGGAGCGGGGAGAGGACGACGCACTGGGGCGATTGTCCTTGCGCCTCTTGGAGTGTGCGTCCCATGAGGTTGTTGAACTTTTGGTCATTGCCGCCGAGTTCGACATCTGCTTGGAGGGCGACGGAGTCCGTGCCTTGGAGGAGAGGGTACATGAGCTCGTGCATCGCGATCGGTTGGTGCGATTCCCACCTTTTGGTGAAATCGTCGCGCTCCATGATCCTTGCCACGGTGACCTTCCCGCATAGTCTGAGGACATCGGCGAAGTCCATTTTTGAGAGCCATTCCGAGTTGTAGCGGATCTCTGTGGCCTCTATATCGAGGATTTTTCCGAACTGGGCTTTGACGGACTCGACGTTTTGGAGGACTTCTTCTTTGGTCAGTTGTTTGCGGGTCTTGCTTTTGCCGCTGGGGTCGCCTATCTGGGCGGTGAAGTCTCCGATGACGAGGACGGCCTGGTGTCCGAGGCGTTGGAAGTCGCGAAGTTTGCGGAGGACGACGGCCCACCCGAGGGTGACGTCCCTTGCGGTCGGGTCGACGCCGAGCTTGATCCGCAGTTTTTTGCCGGAGCGGAGTTTTTCGGCGAGGCTCTGCTCGCTGATGACCTCGGTTGTTCCGCGGCTCAGTATCTCCAGCTGTTGTTCGACCGTCATTGGAAGGGGCGAGTCTACCGGAGGGTCAGTTTTTGGTTTGAGCCGTTCACATGAGTTGGAACTCGGGTGAGCTAAAGAGGAGTCTGAGGACGGCGTAGGCGGCGTTGTTGAGGTTGCGTTCTGTCAGGCGCTGTCCGGCGGCCCTTGTACACGCCTGGACGAGGATCTCGCGGGCTTCTGGCGTGATTTCGGCATCGAGGTCTTGGAGGAGCCTGTCGGTGAGCCTTTGGGGTTCGAGGCAGTTGGCGAACCTTGTCGGGAAGGTCTCTCTTGCAGCGGTGCAGGACGCGACGCGGAGGGCCCACTTTGCCCGTTCGACCATTGTGGCGGTGGAGATCCAGCCGGGGCCGGAGGTCCAGCCGGCGACATCGGGCGGGTAGAGGAGTTCCATTCCCATGTTGGTGGTGGCGGGAAGGAGGGCGCCGATGAGCTGCATGGCTTTGGGGCTCTTGCTCTGGTCTTGTTCGGGGTCGAAGTTGGTGAGGAAGTAGGTTCCGAAGCCCATTTGCCGCATGGTGACGATGGCGAAATCGACGGGGTTTTTGAAGACGGCGCGGTGGGCTTTGGGGGAGAGGAACTCTGGGGCGAGGGCGATTGCTTTGACGAGGGCGCGGGAGTTGAGCCCGTTCGCCCGGTACTGTGAGGCGATTTTTTCGACGAGGGCCGGTTCGGGGTCTTGGTAGCAGAACCATTCGAGGGCCTTGGTTGCGATGTACTGCGCGGTCCTTGGCTGGCCGGTGAGGATCCCGAGGACGTCTTCGCCATCGAAGGGGCCTTTGTTTCCGAGGAGGGCCTTGACGCCGGTGTCGTGGTTGGCCCTGTCGAAGTAGAAGAACGAGTCGGTGCGGGGGATGATGTTGCGGATGGTGACGGTGCGCTCGCCCCTTTTGTAGCCGACCGTCCAGCCGGTGAAGGCGCGGGCGGCCTCTTGGACATCCTGTTCGGTGTAGTTGCCGACGCCCAGGGTGAAGAGTTCCATGACCTCGCGGGCGAAGTTTTCGTTGGGCTTGCCCTTTGTGTTCTCTTGGCTGTCGAGCCAGTAGATCATGGCTGGGTCTTTGCTGACGGCCTCGATGAGTTTGTTGAAGTGTGTGAGGGAGAGGTTGCGGAGGGTCTCAAAGTGTCCGCCCATCGCGTGCCCGGAGTCGACCTTTTGTGCGCTGGTGGCGAAGTGGTCGTGCCAGAAGAGGGCCATTTTTGCCTGGAGTGGCCGGTCGGTGCAGAGGTATCGGCCGTAGACGTCGTACTGTGTGTTGCGGACGTTGAGGTTGTTGTTCTCGCGGTTGCGGAAGGTTTTGTGGTCGAAGGGCCAGTTGCCTTTCTCGTCGGTCTCTGAGACGAGGAGATCGAGGGCGCCCTCGTACCCGCGCTTGCCGTAGCGTTCGAGGTCTCCGGGGGCGACGCCGAGGCCGAAGCGCCGGAGAAGGTGCCTGAGCTTGGCTTCTTCAGACTGGAGCTGTGGTGCGATGGTCATCCGGTTCCTCTGGCTATTTTGCCAGAGGAACCGGATTTATGCTCACATGAACTGGAACTCTGGCGTTGCGAAGACGAGTTTGGTGACGGCTTCTGCCACCGCGTTCGCGTTTTGAGCTGTGACGCTCCCTTTTGAGACCCTTGCCGCCTCTTCGACCAGGTCATCGACCTTGGCCTTGGAGAGGTTCGCGTCGAAGACGCTGAGAAGGGTCTCGACGGACTTTTGTGGGGTCGGGTTTTGGGCGAGGAGCTGGAACGCGGGGAAGATGCTGCGGGTGAGGCCGGGTCGGCCCTGGTCGGCGTTTGGCCGTGCGACCTGTGCCCCACTGCCGAAGAGGACGGAGGCCCATTTGATGCGCTCGACCATCGTGCTGGTGGAGATCCAGCCTTCTCCGCTGGTCCATCCTGAGACGTCGGGCGGGAAGAGGAGCTCCATTCCCATGTTGGTTGTGCTTTGGATGGCGATTGTGGCGACGCCGATCCTTGGCCGTCCGTTCTCGACCGGTGCGGCGAGGGCCTGGGCGACGGTCTGGCCGATGCCGAGGGCGCGGAGTGTGGGCACGACGTAGTCGACGGGGTTTTTGACGACGGTGCGGTCGGCCTTGGCGGAGTAGAACTCGGGCGATTCCATGATCGCGCGGACGAGGACCTTGATATCGAGCCCGCTTTGTCGGAACTTGGTCGTGAGGCGCTCGATGACGGCTTTTTCGGGGTCCGGGTAGGCGAACCAGGCCCACATTTTCTCAGTGATGTACTGGGCAGTGCGGGGGAGGCTGCACAGGTGGTCGAGGACGGCGTCGCCATCGAGGGTCCCGGTCTTTCCGAGGACGGTCTTGGTGCCGGTGTCGTGGTTTTGCTGGTCGAAGACGAACGAGGCGTTCATGCGGGGGAGCTGGTTACGGACGGGGACGACGCGCTGTCCGCGGGGGATGCCGTAGGCCCATCCGGTGAATGCCCTGGCTGCTTCTTGGATGTCTTTTTCTGTGTAGTTGCCGACGCCGAGGGTGAAGAGCTCCCTGACCTCGCGGGCGAAATTCTCGTTGGGTTTGCCCTTGACGTTTTCCTGGTTGTCGAGCCAGAAGAGCATTCCGGGGTTCTTGCTGACCTCGCCGAGGAGTGTCCGGAAGTTGCCGGCGGCGTTCTTTCTGAGGACCTCCATGTGCTGGTACATGGTCGGGCCGAAGGCGACTTTTTCTGCGCTGGTGGCGAAGTGGTCGTGCCAGAAGAGGGTGAGTTTTTGTTCGAGGGGCCTGACGGTGTCGACGAGCCTGCCGTAGAAGGCGGCTTGTGCGAGGCGGGGGTTGGGGATGATCCTGCCGTCGTTGTCCTTGAGGATGGCCTCGGTGATGGTGAAGGGCTCTTGGACCGACTCGAAGCCCAGGAGGAGCTCGATCGCGCCTTTGGACCCGTTTTTGCCGTAGTAGTCGACCTCGGTCTCGCTTGCTCCGAGTCCAAACCTCCGAAGCAGATGGGCGACCTTTTCTCTTTCGGTCTGGAGTGCCATGGTTGTGTAGACGGAGATCGTGCGTGCTGGTTCAGCGGGCACAAAAAAGCGGGGCTGCGGTCAGCAGCCCCGCGATTCGCCCTGAGGGTGCTAGCCCTCTTTGCAGTTGGTGGCCTTGTAGGTGGCCTCGTTGACAAATTTGTAGAGCGTGCTCCCCTGGTAGCTGGCTTTGAGGGCGTAGCGAACCTGCTCGCCATTCTTGGTCTTGCGGACCATCTTGGTCTTTACGACATCAGAGTCCGGAACGTCGACGTGAGATCGAGTTTTGAGATTGTAAAAATTCATGGAACCCATTTAACCTCTTGAGGTTTGCTTTTGTTGCACACCTAGGGACGGAGCACTGCACCAGAATGATGCTAGCTTGAGCCTAAGTGAGTTCAGTTTGCCCAACGCAGGCTAAGCAACGCAAGGGGTTGGGTCGAATTGTGGCGAGAAAGGGGGGAGTACACTCAAAAAAGTGGGCGATTTGACCTCTGAGCGGTATTTAGAGTCTGTCCGGAAGAGTTTTTTGGGCTCCGGGCTTCGGATCACGCGTCCGCGCATGTTGATCGCGGAGGCGATATCTGGGCTTGAGACGCCTGAGAACGCGTACGGGATCCACCGTCGGCTTTTGGAGGCCGGGGTGAAGGTGGACCTGGTGAGCGTGTACCGGTCGTTGGAGGTGATGCTTGAGGCTGGGCTGGTCCACTTTGTGCCGGCCAAGGACGGGTACCTGCCTTGCCGGTTGACGGGGCACGACGACCCGGTGGTGCAGCACGTTGTTTGCGACAGCTGCGGGAAGGTCCAGGAGGTGCGGCTGCCGGACTGCGCCTCGGACGATGTTTCTGAGCAGCTGGAGAAGATCGGCTTTCTTCCGCGCCGGGTGCTCGTGCAGGTTGAAGGGACCTGCATCGACTGCCAAAAAGCGCAGTAGGCACCCCCGTTTTTGGGGATGCCTACTGTTTCTGCGGCTTTTTCTTGCTAGCGGATCTGCTCGGTGACCTCGATTGTGGTTTTGGCCCCGTCTTGGGAGCGGAGGGCCTTGACTGTCACCCTGTCGCCGGAGGAGACGCCTTGCATCGCCTTGCCGATGTCGGCGACCTGGGCGACCGTCTCGCCGTTGAGCTCTGTGACGACGTCGCCTGGTTCGAGGCCGATCTGGTCGGCGAAGGAGCCGCTGGAGACTGCGGTGACGACGACGCCTTTGGCCCCGGCATCGAGGTTGTACTGCTCTCGCATGGTGTCATCGATGTTGCGGACGGCAACACCGAGCCTGACCGGTCGGCCGGGGGCGGCCCGCTCTTGGCCCTGGCCTTGGCCCGGGTCGAAGTTGCGCCAGGGGCTCTGCTCTGAGAACGGGGAGCCCATTTGCGGGGACTGCCGTTCTTGCGCGATGGAGGATTCCGGTGCGCTCAGTTTGACCTGGACGTTTTTCGTCGCGCCATCGCGGACGTACTCGACGGCGGCGGACTTGCCGGGGGAGCCGCGGTAGAGGGCGATTCGGAGGTCGAGCTGGGTGTGGAGCCGGTGGCCGTCGATGGCGGTGACCACGTCGCCGACCTTGAGTCCTGCGGCCTCGGCCGGGCCGTCGGTCTGGAGGGACTCGATGAAGGCTCCGCCCTTGACTTTGAACTTGTCTTTTTCGTAGGGGAGGACGTCCCTGATTCCTGCGCCGAGTAGTCCGCGGTCGAACTTGCCTGTCTCGATGAGTTCGTCGGCGACGGCGCTGACGACGTTGCTGGGGATGGAGAATCCGATTCCGGCCGATGCCATCGTGGTGGAGACGATCGTGCTGTTGACGCCGATGACCTTGCCCTCGATATCCAGTAGCGGGCCGCCGCTGTTACCGGGGTTGATGGGCGCATCGGTCTGGATGAGGCCGGTGTAGCCCCTTTGCGAGCCGATCTGCTGGTCGAAGACGGCGCTTCCCCGGTCGAGGGCGCTGACGTGTCCGACGGTGACGGAGTTCTGGAGCCCGAACGGTGCGCCGACGGCGATGGAGAACTGTCCGGTGACGACCTTGGAGCTGTCGGCGAGTGGGAGGGCCGGGAGGTTTTTGGCGTCGACCTTGACGACTGCGAGGTCGATCTGGTTATCGTTGGCCTCGTAGACCTTGCCTTCGAGCTGTCGGCCGTCGTTGAGGACGACGGTGACGGTGTCGGCCCCGCTGACGACGTGGGAGTTTGTGACGATCCACCCATCGGAGCGGTAGACGAAGCCGCTTCCTTGGCCTCCGCCTGACTGCGGGTCTCCGTTGGCGATGGAGACGACCCCCAGGCTGGCGTTTTGGGCCAGGTCCGCAAAGGCCTGGTCAAGTTCCCGCAGGGTGGTGAGTCCGGGGCCTGAGAGCTTGGGGACCTCTGTGACCTTGACGTTGGGCATGTTGGAGACCAGTCTGCCGATGGGGGAGGTCTTTGAGACGTTCGAGGCGACCTGTTGGAAAGTGCCCGATGTCGCGGCGAGCCCGATCCCACCGATGACCACACCGGCGAAGATCATGACGAAGGGGTTTTTGAAGGCATTTCCCATTTTGTTGCTCACTTTGTTTAGTGTCGGCGTTGCCGTGTTGTTCTTGCGGCTTGCTGTTGTTTTGTGAAACGAGTCGGTCGGGTCTGGGGTTCCAGGTCCTACTTTCCTGCCCACACCGCCCTGGAGAGTTCTTTGAGGATGGGTGAGGGGGCCTCTCCCATCGCGACGAATGCGATGTCGTTGGCCTGGTCGATGTAGTCGGGCCGGAGTTCGGCGAACGAGGCCCTGCGGCCTTGTTGGTACCTCCACTGGTAGACGGTGACGGAGCAGAGCCCATCGCTGAGGCGGGAGGCCAGGGCGGGGGCGGACTCTTGTCCAACCAGTTGGTTGATATAGTTGACGAAGCCGTAGGGGAGGACACCTGGGAGCCTGGGTTGGACGCCGATCATGCCAGCGGCATATTTGGGGTCGGTGACTTTTTTTGGCCCCCAGAGGATCTTGATCCTGGTTTCGCGGGGGTTTTCGAACCGGAGGGGGTCCTTCGAGGGCTGGGTCTCTGTGACGCTGAGTGCCTCTAGGAGTTTGATGGAGTCGTCTTTTCCGGCGGTGTAGAGGTGGATGACGGGGATTTTGGCGTCGACGACCATTTTTCGCGGCGGCATGGCGCTCCAGTTAGGTTTGTAGACGATGGTTTTGACTTCCCTTTCGAGCCTTTTTGTGGTTTGGCCGAGGGTGACGGTGTAGTTTTTTTTGAGGAGGGAGACGGTTTTGTCGATCCCGAGGGCGAAGGTGGAGGGGGATGGCCGGACGTAGATCGTTTTGTCCTCTGGCACGTAGTGGCTGAGTTCTATGTCGTTGTCGATGTAGGCCTGTCCCTGGTAGCGGGTGGGGTAGACGACGGTGGTGATGGTTCCACGGCCTTTTCGGACGGTGATGGAGAGGGTGGTGGCGGGTTCGTCCCAGAACGAGCGTCGGACGACGAGCTTTGCGTGGAAGTCGCTTTTGTCGGCGAGGACCCTTTTTGCCTCAGCGTAGGGGTCGGCGGCGAGGGG
>CAZGER010000063.1:0-7985 GCA_964524565.1 uncultured Chthonomonas sp.
CGTGACGCCTTCGGACGAGATGATGGTGATCGACGCTGGGGCCGGGACGAACATGGCCAGGTACCTGGCGTGGCGGTTTGCCGGGTTCGGCAAGCCCAGGGCGTTTGACGCTGCGGTGGTCTCCCACCCGGACCTCGACCATTACGGGGGTTTCGGAGCGTTGTTCGAGATCCCGAACCTGACGTTCAAGCGGCTCTATTCAAACGGTCTCGTGGAGCGGGCCGGAGGGCCTGCGCTGGGAGCGACGGCCAAGGGGCCGGGGGGCAAGACTTACGAGACCGACCTGGTGTCGACCAGTGCCGACCTGGACGCTCTGGTCTCCGACCCGGCCAAGCGGGGCGGGATGCGGTATCCGAACATGCTGTTCGATGGGCGGGCGAAGTTCGCCTCTCACTTTCGTTTAGGTCTGGACCGCGGGCCGGACGGAAAGGTGCGTCCGGACGCAGCCCCGTTTGGTTGGCTCCAGACCCCACAGATGCGGATCGAGGTGCTTGGCCCGGTCGTCGACCAGGTGGCAGGGGTTCCTGCGCTGAGGCGCCTTGGCTCGAACGACGGGGTCACGAAGAACGGCCATTCTGTCGTCCTCAAGCTCGTTTTCAAGGATGTCCAGATCCTTTTGGGGGGCGATCTGAACATTCCCAGCGAGAATCTGTTGATGGAGGCGCACACGGGGTTGGAGTCTCCGGCCAAGACTGTCGCGGACGAGGAGCGTTTGATCGCGGCTGCACGGAGTGTGTTCGGGTGCGACATCGCCAAGTCTTGCCACCACGGGTCTTCGGACGTTAGCGAGACGTTTTTGAAGTCGGTCAACCCGGTGGCGACGGTCATTTCCAGTGGTGACGACGAGCCCCACGGGCACCCCAGGTGCGACACTCTGGGGTTGGTCGGTCGGCACTCGCGGGGGCGGAAGCCGCTGATCTTTTGCACAGAGCTGGCCCGGTCGGGCAAGGAGTTCTTCGACCTGGACAGTCCGAAGCTGCCCAAGTTGTTCGCCCTGCGCGAGAAGGCCAAGAAGCTCGCGAAGGACGATCCGGAGCTCAAGGTCACCTTGGGCGAGATCAACGATATCCAGCGTGACCTGGGCAGGGCAGTGGCGACCTATGGCGCGATCCAGCTGCGGACCGACGGCGAAAGGGTCGTGATGGCCTACAAGCTGGAGCGCAAGCGCGGATCGATCGAGTGGGACAGCTACAGGCTTGAGCCGGACGCCGCTGGACGCCTTGACTACGTGCCAAGGGACTGATTGGCGGGAACGTGTGGGAATCGAACCCACCCACCCAGCAAGCTGGACGCACACGGTTTTGAAGACCGGGGGGCACACCAGAACCCATCCGCTCCCACGCTGTCCGTGTATACCCTTGGGCGGACTATCCAGTGTTCCAATTGTCATGCTACTCTCGGCCCATGCTGGTGGAATGGAAAGGCGGACTGGACTTTGACGCGACCGGAAGATCCGGGCAGACGATCTCGTTGCACGGTTCGCCGGGCGGGCCGACGCCGGTCGAGGCACTGCTTGCGAGCATCGGGGGCTGCATCGGCATGGACGTGGTGTCGATCCTGCTGAAGAAGCGGCAAGAAGTCACTGGCTACACGATCGAGGTCGAGCACGACCGGGTGACGGACGGGGACTGGCCCAAGCCAGTGACCGAAGTGCGGCTCCACCACAAGATCGAGGGCAAGGACATCGACCACGCGGCGGTGGCGCGGGCGATCGAGCTCAGCGAGACGAAGTACTGCAGTGTCCAGGCGACGATCAGGATCAGCCCGCCAGTGGTCTCGCGGTTCACGGTCTCGGAAAAAGACTAAGCCCAGGCTGGGAGCCTGGGCTTGGTCGGTAAGGACCTTGGGGTTAGCCGCCGAACGGCTTGAACCCGAACCTGTCGAAGATGAACAGGACGTTGGCGATGGATGTGATCGCCTCGAAGTCGATGTTGCCGTTGTCCGGCACATAGACAAAGTCGCCCGCCTGGAGGATGATGTTCTGGGAGGGGTCTTTGCGCTTTTCAAAGTCGACGAGGTTGGCTTCGATCGCCAGGAAGTCGTTTTTGCGTCCCGGGATGCGGCGGAACACCTGGATCTTGGTCATCCTGGCCCTGCGCTCGTCCTTTTGGGCAAGGCTGATGGCCTCGTAGAGCCTCATGCCGTCGCGGAAGATCTGGGGGCCCTGCTGTCTGACCCTGCCAGCGACGATGATCCTGTTTTCCAGCTCTTGCGGGATTGTCAGGGTGTCGCCGTCCTCGACTGTGTAGTTCTGCGAGTTGTCGCCGTTCATGAGGGCCTGGAGGTCGAGTGGGATTCGCTCCTGGCTGCCTTTTTTGATCAGGTAGGCGTGTCGCAGGTCGGCGCGGCCATCATCGATGACGCCGCCACCCTGGTTGAAGAGGTCGCGGAGCCTGTCGCCGGGGCGAAGTGTGTAGACGCCCGACCGGTTGACATGGCCACCGACGGAGGCCTTGATCTGGCGGTAGTCGCGGATCGTGACGCTGACGATGGGGTCTTTGAGCTTGAGCCGGTCGACGTAGGCGACGGTGAGGTCGTACTCAAGTTCCTTGAGGGTCTTGCCAGCGGCGCGGATGACACCGACGAACGGGGCGGCGATGTTTCCGTCTGGGCCGACAGGGACGACGGCGTTGACTTCTTGCACCCGGTAGATCTGGATGATCAGGACATCTTCAGGCTGGAGGCGGTACGTCTCGCCGAGTGTCTGCCCCCAAGACAGGCATGCGGCCAGCACCACTGCCAGTGCCGCGAACGTCCTTCCAAATCGTGCCATACAAATTCCCCCGGTGGCGCACCTACCCAGGTGCCGTCATTATACTGATTATTTGTCGGTCTTCCTTTTTCTCGACCCCTCGATGACGAGAGTGAACTCTCCTTTGGCTGGAACCTCGGCTTGGACGGGGAGGGTGGGGAGCTCTGACCGCCACACTTGGCCGTGGACCTTGGTCATTTCTCGGCACACGGCGTAGCGCCTTTCGCCCAGCGCCTCGTGGCACACCTGGAGGGTCTTGGTGAACCTGTGGGGGCTCTCGAACAGGACGATTGTGAGGGATGATTCGGCGAACGGGGCGAGCACCTCTTTGGCCGGGCCGGGCTTGCGGGGCAGGAACCCGAGGAAGGCGAACCTTTGGGCAAAGAAGCCGGAGACGGACAGGGCGGCGGTGACGGCACTAGGTCCCGGGATCGGCTCGACGGCGAGTCCTTCTTCCAGGAGTGAATCGACGAGTTGCGCGCCAGGGTCGCTGATGCCTGGGGTCCCTGCGTCTGTGAGGAGGGCCAGGCTTTGCCCGCTCCGCACCAGATCGACGAACTCGACGATCTTTGCCGGGGGCGTGTGGTCGTGCAGGACGGCTTGGGGCCGCTTGACGCCTGCTTCTTGCAAGAGCCGGCCAGAGACCCTGGTGTCCTCAGATAGGACGAGGTCGGCACTGGCCAGCACTTCTCGTGCGCGGGGCGAAAGGTCGGCCAGGTTCCCGATGGGCCCTGCCACAACGGAGAGCCTGCCGCCTGTCCCCACTACTCCTTCCCGCTGTCTTTGGAGGCGGCCGCTTTGTCGGCCTCGTCGTCGAGTTCCTTTTGGATCCGGGCCTGCTCGGCTTTTTCTTCGGCGAGGCGCTTGTCCTCCTCGATCTTCTGGTCGAGCCACTTGTCCAGTTCCTTTTGGATCGCGTCCCGCTGTTCTTGGTTGAATTTTTTGGACTCGAACGCCGCCCTCATCGAGGCGGAGACCCTGGTGTAGATCCCTTGGCCTTCCTGCCCGTAGTCGGCGCAGTTGGCCATTGTCTGTTCGAGGGTTGAGGCAGCGTCCTCGTTGAGACCTTGCTCAAGCTGGACATCTTCCAGCTGGATGCGCATGCCAAGGTCCTCGCCGTACTGGAAGCTCCTTTCGACGGTATCGATCCAATCGGGTGCGAACTCTTTTCGTTTGGTCGCGTCCGCGCCCTGCCAGACGCCGAGTGCGGCGGCCAGCTCGGCGTACCCGAGGAAGTCGACGCGCATGACTTTTGTCAGGTCTTGACCGCGGATCTGGTTGTACAGGTCCTCGAACTCGGCTGATTTGTCGGTCTTGGTCGTGTCGAGCACGATCTTCATGAGGTCGTACAGGGCTTTCGTGCCAAGGTCCTGGAACTTGATCTCGGCGGCATCGACCTTGGCTTTGACGTCCTTTTCGAACGCCTGCCCCGCCCTTTGCTGCTTGGCGCTTTGCAGGAGCTGTGCCTTCGACGCCTCAAAGTCTTTGGGCAGGTTCGGCTTGGTGGCCACCAGCCGGTAGATCGTGGGGACACCCGTGGTGACGACGTCTGAAACCTCTCCTGGCTTGAGGGCTTGGAGGGGGCTCAGGTGCTCGGCCGCTTCCAGGGCACCGCGGATGAGTGTGGCTTTGAGCTCGTCCGGCTTTTTGCCGACCGAGTAGGTTTTTTGCACGTCCTCGAACTTCTTGCCGCCCCGGATGTCGGCCAGGGCCTTTTCGGCGGCTGCCTGGAGCTCGGTGGCGGACTTGGTGGCGTCGTCAAAGCGGATTGTGTCGAACGAGAACTCGTCGTAGGCTGCCTTGAGGTCCGCCTCGGTGTAGATGGTTCCGGTCGCGTAGGAATCCAGAAGGACGACGGTGAGGAGCTGGCTCGCGGTGTCGGCGGCGGTCGCCTCGGCCTTGAAGTTCGTCATGATGTACTCCACGACCTCGGTCTTGAACTGGTCCTTGTTCTTGCCGATCTCTTTTTCCAGGGCCTTGTCGGCTTCCTGCTCGCTCGCTTCCGGCTTGATCTTGCCGGTCGTGATCAGTTGGATCCTGGCGTACTCCCATTCTTGGACAGCCATTTTGTCTGCCGCTGCACGGGCGGCAGCCTCGTTCATGACGACGTTCCTTTCTTGGGCGATCTGTGCCACGGCCGCGTCGTTGAGCAGGCCGATGATCGACTGTCCGTAGAGTCCGGCATCGCCTCCCGGGGTGCCGCGGACCGCCGACCTTTGCTGTGCGATGGTCTCGTACCGTCGTTGGAGGTCGGCAAACGTGTGGTCTTTGCCGAACGCGGTGAACAGGGCCTCACCGCCCGGTTCGCCCTGGCCTGAGCGGTTGAACATCGGCGCTGACCCGACAACCATGCCGATCAGCACACCTATGGCAATGATGAATAGGATGACTTGGCATCCTTTGTGGTCCATGGACTTGCGGATTCCGGCTACTGACACTTGATGGTTACCTCGGGAACAGGATCACTATTTTGGCACCGCGCCGAGCGGCACACAAGGACACCCCCTTGACAGGTAGACAAAACTTGTGTAAAATGCCAGACAACCGAGTAGGGAGAACCCGGTGGAGACCAGATGGCACGAGGACTGACAGAAAGGCAAGAGGCGATTCTGAGGTTTATCGCTGAGTACCTCCAGGAAGAGGGGTACCCACCGTCGATCAGGGAGATCGGCAACCGGTTCAAGATCGGTTCGCTCCGGGGGGTGACCGTCCACCTGGACGCGCTTGAGAAGAAGGGCTACATCGAGCGGGCGAACACGCCACGGTCGATCAAGATCCTTCACCCGACGTTCACTCCCGCCGCCAATGTCGCGATGCTGCCCCTGCTCGGGACCATCGCCGCCGGTGCGCCGATCTTGGCCGAGGAGTACACCGAGGGGATGATCCCTGTCCCGAACGAAATGGTCCGGAACATCTCCAACGCCTTCATCCTGCGGGTGCGGGGCGACTCGATGTCGGGCGAGGGGATCAACCCGCGCGACCTCGTCGTCATCAAGCCCCAGCAGACCGCCGGTCACGGCGACCTTGTCGCGGTGCTTTTGGGCGAGGAGGCAACTGTCAAACGGCTCCACAAAAAGGACGGTCGCGTGCAACTCATGCCGTCCAACCCGGCTTACGACCCGATCCCTGTCGAGCAAGAGGACGCCAAGATCCTGGGCAAAGTGGTCGGGCTGATGCGCGACTACGAAGGGATGGCGTTCTAGCCGCCTGGCCCGCTCAGGTACGTCAGCCTGTTCACGAGCAGGCCGTTGATCCGTTGCTCTTGGCGCACGATGCCAAGGCCGTTGACGAACCATGTTGTGACCTCTGTCTGGGTGCCGCCTGATTCGATCGTGAGGGTCACCTGCTTGGCCGGGACGGTCTTGGAGCCCGCCTTAGCTTCGGAGTCTGCGACACTCGCCGCCCCTTTGGCCTGCGTCGACTTGCCCATCTGGGTGACGGTGCCTTCCCACGCGACGGGAGTCTTTCCGGCCGGGACAAAGACTGGTACCGGCGGGGAATAGAACGTCCCGGCGAGCTGGGAGGCGACCAAGGTGTCGCCACGCCAGGCGAGGCGGCTGGCTCCAGCCTGGCAAACGAGCTCGAACCCTGGCCCAGAGCCGACCGGCAACTTTCTAGCGACGCGAAGATCGACCACGGAGCTGTTCAGCCCTGTTCGGGACTGGTACGACCAGGTGTCGCCAACGGCCATGGGAAGGTAGTTCCCGGCGGTGGGCGCACAACCGGCGGTAGCAAAAATGACCAGCAGGATCGCCCAGTTTCTCACACGGCCTCCAGCTTAGCGATGCTCTGCACCATCTTTTTGATGCCTGTCTCGCCAGGGAAGGCGACGGTGACCTCAGTGTCCGACTTCATGGGGCAGCACGCCACAACGATTCCGACGCCGAACTTGCCGTGGGAGACTCGCTCGCCGACTTTGAACGGGGGCACCCAGTTGGAAACAGGGGCCTCGAACTGTTCGGTGACCACGTAGGAGCCAGACCGTTCTGGCCGGACGGCGTGGCTGACCTGTCTGCCGACCGAGCCTGAACTACCGACCATTTTGTCGACCATCGAGGGTGGGATGTCGTCGATGAAGCGCGACCTGGTGTTGAAGTTGGCCTGCCCGTACTGGGCGCGGCGGTGGGCGCAGGTGAGGTAGAGCTCCTCCCTTGCCCTAGTCATGCCGACATAGCACAGGCGTCTTTCTTCAGCGAGTTCTGTGTCGGAGCCGAGCGACCTGGAGTGGGGGAACACGCCCTCTTCCATCCCCACGATGAAGACGACGGGGAACTCCAGCCCTTTGCTGGAGTGGAGCGTCATGAGGGTGACGCCCTGTCCGTTCTCGTCGGCCATGTCGATGTCCGATACCAGGGCGACGGTCTCTAAGAAGCCGCCGAGTGACTTTTCGTCTGCTTCTGCGGCGTCGTACTGGGCCGTGACGTTGACGAGTTCTTGGAGGTTTTCTAGCCTGCCCTGGGCTTCTTCCGACCGGTCGGCCCTGAGTTCGTCCAGGTAGCCGCTTTGGGAGAGCAGCTGCCTGAGAACGGGGGTCACGAGTCCACCCACGACGAGGTCCTTTGCGTCTTGGACGAGTTTGGTGAAGCCCCGCACCGCCTGCCTCGCCTTGGGTGTCAGGGTGGCGACAAACTCCTCGTCGGAGAGGGCGTCGAACAGCGAGTTGCCCTTGGACGCTGCGTGGGACTCTGCCTTGGTGACGGTGCCCGGCCCGATTCCCCTGGCCGGGGTGTTGACGACCCGTTTGAGGGAGACGGCGTCGGCCTGGTTCCAGACCAGGCGGAGGTAGCAGACCATGTCTTTGATCTCCTTTCGGTCGTAGAATCTCTGCCCGCCGACGAGGGTGTGGGGCAGGCGGTGAGTGATCATTGCCTCTTCCAGTGCGCGCGACTGGGCGTTGGTGCGGTAGAGCACGGCGAACTCGCTGTGCTTTCGTCGCCCGGTGCGCACCTCGCGCAAGATGGCGTCGACAACGAGCCTGGCCTCGTCGGTCTCGGTGCCTGCCTCGCCGATTTGGACGAGGGGGCCTTCCTCGTTGCCGGTCCAGAGCTTCTTTTCGTTACGGGACCGGTTGTGCCGGACGACGGAGTGGGCGGCAGCGAGGATCCTCTGGGTGGACCGGTAGTTCTGGTCGAGGGTGACGATGGTGGCGTCGGGGTAATCGCTGGTGAAGCGCATCATCAGGCTGACGTCTGCCCCGCGCCACGCGTAGATGGACTGGTCGTCGTCGCCGACG
>CAZGER010000064.1:0-7952 GCA_964524565.1 uncultured Chthonomonas sp.
CTTTTCCAGCAGGGGGCCGGTGATGGTGTACGGCATGTAAGAGACGAAGCCTTGAGGGCCGGGGAGGCTTTCGAGGAGGGAGGTCCAGACTTCTACGAGGGCGTCTGCCTGGACGATATCGGCTAGGGGAGCGTTCTGGCGGGCGATCTCGACAAGGCGCTTGTCCAGTTCGAGGGCGGTCACCTTGGCCTTTTCGGACAATGGGGCGGTGAGCACGCCGATGCCGGGGCCGATCTCCAGGATCCCTTCAAGACCTTGGGCAGCAGAAACGATGCTGGCGATGGCGCTTTGGCTGACGAGCCAGTGCTGCCCAAACGACTTGTCGGTGGGCGTTTTGAGGTTTATCGGACGTCCTTGGTGTGGCGGCCCTGGAAGATGTGGATCTGCACCTTTCTTCGGCCCCAGTTCATGCAGTCTTTGCGGCTGTGCATGCACACGTCGATTTTGTTCCCTTTGATGGCTCCTCCGGTGTCGGCGGCGAGCGCGAACCCGTACCCCTCGACAAAGAGGAGTGTCCCGAGGGGGATGACTTTGGGGTCGACGGCCACGATGCCGTACTCGGCCTTTCGACCGGTGGCGGTGCGCCCCGTGCCTGAGCCGTCTGTCGGGAGGTAGGCGGTGGACGTGACGGTCATGGTCTTTGTCCGCGTGAAGCTGCCCCTGTCGGTGAAGCGGAAGCCTTGGCGTCCCATGTGGAAGACGGCATCGACCTTTTCGACCTCTTCGACGGACTCTCTTGTGTCGACGACCTTGCCGTTTTCGAGGACTTTGGTGATGGTGACGATCTTTTTGCCCGTGACCCCGTCGGTGACCTTTTTGACGCGGCCTGGGGCCAGGTCACGGTTGAAGACGTACTTGACGGTGTAGGGGGTTTCGGTGGTTTTGACCTCTGTCTGCGTGGTTTGCTGAGGAGCTTCTTGGGCGAGGGCCCCGATCGGGCCGACACAAGCGAGCACACCGCAACAGAGTGCAACAAAAATTGTTCTTCGCATTTGGTTTTGCCTCTTGCGTGCATAGACACATGCCTACGCGTCGGGGGTTTATACCCTTAGGCAGTATCGGTCGGCCGGTGGTGCAAGGCAGGGGTCAGGGGGTTGCTGGTGGGTCGAACGTCTTGTTGCCCTGGGCCCAGTTAGGTTCAAAATTTGGGATGTGGCAGGACTTTTCCCCAGAAGTTGGCCTTTATTTGTCCAGGACCTTGACAAGTGAGACCGTGAAGGGCGTTCCTTCGGAGGTTGTGACGAGTCCTGAGCCGTCGTGGGTGTAGCAGATCGCCTCGCCCTGCTTTTCGGCGGCGGTGGCAAACGGGACAGGGTAGGAGGCGACCCAGTCGGAGAAGCTCTTTTTGACGCGGTACTCGAGTCCGCCGGTGTAGGTCCGCAGGGCGACGTGCTTGCCGTCTGGCGAGATGTCGCCGCCGGTCACGAGGTTTCCGCCGAGCCCACCTGTCCCTACTGTGAGTGTGGCGACCTTGGTGAGCGTGTACCCGCCGGACGATTTGGGTTTTGGGAGCCTGTAGACGACGGTCTCGCCATCGCGCGCCTTGGTGACGAGCCAGATGTCGCCGGTCCGTGGTTCGACCATAAGGCACTCGCAGTCCCTTGGTTTGTCGGGGTAGGTCAGGGTGTAGGTGTCGAAGTTGGTGAGGGCCGACTCCTTTTGCGATGGCGCAGGTTCCAGCACGCGGTAGACGGTGATGTTCGCCCTGGCCCTTCCGTTATCGCCGATGTCGCCGAGGTAGAGGTAGGGTCTGCCTTCGACGATGGCGGAGGCCATGTCCTCCCAGTCGACGGCCTTGGCGCCTTTGAGGGTGAAGACGGCGGTCGTCCGGCCGGACCTGTCGAGGCGGAAGAACCGGGGGTGGTCTCCGCTGTCGTTGTGGGTGTAGAGGACCCCAGGAGTCGTTCGGCTGGAGGCGAGGCCGGAGCTCTCATCGATCCCCTTGTCTTGGACCGTTGCCAGGGGCACGGGCTGGGCGAAGGCCCGTTGGGCAAGGATCGCGGCGGCGAGGAGCATTTGTGGAGGCTACCTTTGAAGGTGGCCTGCCCCGCTTCCAGTTCCTAGCCAGTGTGCGGGGGCCTAGGTAGGATGAAGGAAGAGGGATCGGGCTGGCATCGGGCTAGCCCCTTCTTACGTCTGGAAACTGACCGTGCCCGAAACGAACCCGAACATCCCCGAAGTCGCTATCGAAGAAGAGTTGGCGAAGAGTTATGTCAACTACGCGATGAGCGTCATTATCTCGCGCGCCCTTCCGGACGTGCGGGACGGATTGAAGCCGGTTCAGCGGAGGATCTTGTACGCGATGCGGGAGCTGAACATGACTCCCGACCACGGCTACACCAAGTGCGCGAAGGTGTGCGGTGCGACGAGCGGTGACTACCACCCTCACGGCGAGGTTGTGATCTACCCGACGTTGGTGCGCATGGCCCAGCCGTTTTCGATGCGTTACCCGCTGATCACGGGCCAGGGGAACTATGGTTCGATCGACGGTGACCCTCCGGCGGCGATGAGGTACACGGAGTGCCGCCTTGCGCCGATCGCGATGGAGCTGTTGGAGGACCTGGAGAAGGACTCTGTCGACTGGATGCGGAACTATGCCAACGAGAAGGACGAGCCGATGTACCTTCCGGGCAAGTTCCCCCAGCTGTTGTGCAACGGCACCCACGGGATCGCTGTGGGCATGGCGACATCGATGCCGCCGCACAACCTGACCGAGGTCTGCAACGCGCTTTTGCACAGGGTGGACAGTCCTGAGTGCTCGTTGGACGAGGTGATGGAGCACCTTCCGGGGCCGGACTTTCCGACCTATGGCCTGATCATGGGCAAGAAGGGTGTGCGGGACGCCTATGAGACCGGTCGCGGTTCTGTGGTGATGCAGGCCAAGACGATGATCGAGCCGACGGACATGGGCAAGTCGAAGATCGTCGTCACCGAGCTGCCTTACCAGGTGAACAAGCGGACGCTGGTGGAGAACATCGCCAAGCTGGCCAAGACGAAGAAGTTCGACGGGATCACGGACGTCCAGGACTATTCGGACAAGCGGGGGATGAGGATCGAGGTCGAGCTGCGGCGCGACGTGAACCCGAACAAGGCCCTGAACTATCTTTTGAAGCACACGGCGCTGCGGCAGACGTTCGGCTGCATCATGTTGAGCCTGATCAACGGCGCCCCTCGCGTGAGCCCGCTTTTGACCCTGTTGGACGAGCACATCCGCCACCGGCGCGACGTGATCGTGCGTCGGACGAGGTACGAGATCTACCGCGCGTTGGACACGGTCCACACGCAAGAGGGCTACCAGATCGCGCGGCGGTACCTGGACGAGGTGATCGCAACGATCCGGGCCTCGGCAGACCAGAACGAGGCGCTTGTGCAGTTGGTGCGCAAGTTCGGGATGTCTGCGTTCCAGGCGCGGACGGTGCTGGCGATGCCTCTGCGCCGCCTGACCCAGCTTGAACAAGCCCAGCTTGAGTCTGACTACAAGAAGGCTCTTTTGCAGGTCCAGGACCTGATGTGGATCTTGACGGACGAGAACCGTTTGCTGGAGATCTTGCGGGACGAGATCCGGGTGATGCGCGACAAGTTCGGCGACGACCGTCGGACGAAGATCATCGCCAGGGAGGCCGGGGAGTTCAGCGAGGAAGACCTGATCCCTGAAGAGGACGCGATCGTTTCGGTCAGCCGGGACGGTTACATCAAGCGGATCTCGGTGGACGCGTACCGCCAACAGAAGCGCGGCGGCAAGGGCATGAAGAACGTGATGAAGCAGGACGACGAGCCTGCCCACCTGTTCCAGGTGAACACACACCACTTCATCCTGTTCTTCACGGACCGTGGCAAGGTGTTCAAGCTGCGGGCATACGATATTCCTGAGTCGAGCCGTTACAGTCGCGGGATGCCGGTCATCAACTACATCCAGATCGAGAGCGACGAGAAGGTGACGGCGACGATCAGCGTCAAGGACATCAAGGGCGAGGGTTACCTGACGATGATCACCAAGTTCGGTGAGATCAAGCGGACCCCGATGCAGATGTTCGCCAATCTTCGGTCGAACGGTCTTCGGGCGTTCGACATCGAGGAGGGTGACGAGCTTGGCTGGGTGCTTGCCAGCGGCGGCAAGGACGACATTTTGATCGTCACGCACAAGGGGATGTCGATCCGGTTTGACGAGCGTGACGCGACGAGCCGCAGCCGTGCGGCGGGCGGTGTCCGGGCGATCAGGCTGCGCGACGGTGACTTCATCGTCGGGGCGGACATGGCGACGACGGGACGGACGCTGCTGGTCGTGGGCGACCAAGGCTACGGCAAGCGCACCGAGATCGACGAGTACCGCAAGCAGTCGCGGGGCGGGATCGGGATTTTGACGATGAACTGCACGGAGAAGACGGGCAACATCATCAGCGCGGAGGTCGTTGAAGAGGACGACCGGCTGATCG
Source organism: uncultured Chthonomonas sp. (assembly GCA_964524565.1). Lineage (GTDB taxonomy): Bacteria > Armatimonadota > Fimbriimonadia > Fimbriimonadales > Fimbriimonadaceae > UphvI-Ar2. The sequence goes on from CAZGER010000064.1 coordinate 4,434, forward strand.
TGCTGACCTCTGGCGGGCAGGGGATCAGGATCAAGACAAAGGACATCCGGCTTGTCAAGCGGGTGGCCCAGGGCGTGAAGCTGATCAACCTGAAAGACGGGGACTCAGTGGCTTCGATCGCTCGGTTGGCGATTGATCCGGACGACGGGGACAACCCGGAGAACGGCGAAGAAGACGAGCCCCAGCTAGAACTCGAAGACGCTTAACCCTTGGTTGCCTTTTGCAATTCGGGCAACCGGGTAGGTAAAAGGTGGGTGGGCCGACTTGTCGGCTTAAGGAACAAATGTCCAATCCGGGTTATTTATATCCAAACGACACTCCCCGTCCACTCCAGGTGAACTGGGACGTCTTGAGCGAAGCGTTCGAGATCGTCAAGAACAACTGGGTCGCCTTTTGTGTCTACTCGCTGATCGCCTTTGTTGCGAGCTACATCGTCAACTTCGTGGTCCAGCTTCCGTTCCAGGCAGCGATGATGGGTGTGCAAACCACGGCCCAGGACAACCCTGAGGCGGCGTTGGGCGCGGCGCTGGCAGCTATGGGACCGATGTGGGCGATCAGCTGGGTGGTCAGCATCGCAGTCAACGGGATGCTGGCCGCGGGGATCTACATGTTGACGATCAAGGTTTTGACGGGCATCAAGCCAGAGATCGGCGACGCGTTCGAGATGTTCAAGCTGTTCATGCCGATCGTGGTTGCCCAGCTATTGGCGACGCTGTTCGCTCTTCCGGGAATTTGTGTGATCTGTATCGGATATGTGTTCACCTACGGGCTGTTCTCGATGGCTGTGCCTGTGGTGCTGGTCGAGAAGAAATCTGGGTACGACGCGGTGATACGGAGCCTGGAGCTGGCCAAACCGCACTGGATGATGGTCGGGCTGTTCGTGCTGGTGACGCAGATCCTTGCCGGTATCGGGTTCGTGGCGTGTTGCGTCGGCATCTTCTTCACGTTGCCGTGGGCGATGGTCGCACAGTTCTTGATGTACCGCGACCTGAGCGGGGCGACCTTTAGCGGTCTTGCCGCTGCGGGGCCAACGCCTTACCCGAGACAGGGTGAGGGGTCGATGCCGGCTTACTCGGGGCCGACGGGCGAGGCACCGGGAGCCCCGGAGACTCCGCCGACGGAGCCTTCGGACCAGCCGGACGAGCCGAGCAACTAAGCGGCAAAGAAAACGGGGGAGGACGGTTTGCGTCCTCCCCCGTTTTTGTGTTTGAGGGGTTTAGCCCCGGTCGCAGATGAAGCAGCCGCTCTGCTGTCCCTCGATGAAGAATGGCAGGGTCGGCGCCTGGGTGACGGGAGCGGCGGCGGGCGGGAACTCAAGGGCGTTCCTGATTTGGATCTTGAGGTCCTCGATGTGGGCGCCGGTCTCTTGGTCTGCGTTGCGGGCAGATCGGAGGATCCCCTCGGTCGTGCGGAGCTCACCGATCGCCCTGGACCTGATCTCGCCGTTGGCGCTCGCCAGCTTGCCGACGAGACTGGCGACCCAAGACCTTTGGGCGGACCGCTGGAAGTGGGTCGTCGTGGCCTTGGTGGCGACGATCGGTTTCCAGACACTCGCGCGGACCATTGCGAACATGTCGGCGACCGTGAACGCGGAGGAGCCGTACCGGACGTGGTTGTCGATCATGCGTGCCATGCGGCTGTCGCTGAGCATGGTGGCGAAGCCCCTGCCCTGGATGCTTGTGAGGGCGGAGACCCTGAGGTCGGGGCCCAGTTTGTTCGCTACGGCGACGGGGTAGAGCCAGACTGGTGGCTCGACGCAGTTGTCGAGGAGCCACTTGACGGCGGCTGCCTGCCGTGCTTTTGGCACTGGGGCGTAGGGGACGTTGCCGCGGCCAGCGTGAAAGTCGGTGAAGACGACACCACCGATCATTGCGCCTACGTGGCCGATGTACATGCTGAACTGGCCAGCGACCGCCCCGTGGGAGGCGTTGAGCCGTTCGTAGTCCTCACCGAACGTGACGCTTGAGGATTCGAGGAAACCCATCGTGCGTTTGAGGTTGAGGACGCTGTAGTCGCTTGCCTTAACCGCGTCGTCGCCGAGGGCCTCTGTCAGGGCTGTCGGGTCTGTGCCGCTCGGGTCTCCGAACCTCAGTCGTGGGTTGGCGACCTGGGCGGCGGCCCAGGCGTCGAGGGTGGACTTTTCAGCCTCGGGGGTGGCGGCGGCGATTGGCGCGTAGCCCCATTTGATGGAGAATTTATCGTATGCGCCGACGATGGGGACGAGCTTGGCCCCGTCTCCGGGTTGGGCGACGTAGTTGAACCTGGCGTAGTCCATGATGGAGGTGCAGGTGCCGTTTTCCTTCGTCCACTTGGGATCGCGGAGCCATTCGACGGGGACCATGCCGCTGGACTTCATGTTGTGCGGGAGTCCGAGGGTGTGGCCGATCTCGTGGGCGACGATGAACTCCAGGATGTCAGCGGTGAGGTCGTGGGGGAACGGGAACCTCTGGGCTCTGGGATCGCAGGCGGAGGCCTGGGCGAAGTACCAATCGACGCCGAGTTTGAGGACGTCGTGCCAGATGATGGTGTGGGCCGAGAGGATCTGTCCACTTCGGGGGTCGGCGACGCTTGGACCCATCGCGTTTTCGATCGGCAGGGCTGCCCAGCGGACGACGGAGTAGCGGACGTCTTCTTCGGACCAGTTGGGGTCTTCCTCTTTGGAAGGCGGGTCTTTGGCGATGATGGCGTTTTTGAATCCAGCGGCCTCAAATGCGGGTTGCCATGCCTCGATGCCTTTTTTGATCGCTTCGCGCCATTTGGCGGGGACCTCTCGGCCTACGTAGTAGACGATCGGCTCGACGGGTTCGCTGATGGCGGCGGTGGGATCCTTTTTCACGAGCTGGTACCGGTTGATGTAGGCCATCTCCTGGGTGCCTTTCGTGTCGCTGGAGAACTGGACGAACGGGCTGTCGAAGTACCCGACGCGGGAGTCTTTGAGGCGGCCCATCATGGGTGTCTCTGGCAGTTTGACGATGCTGTGGTGGACGAGGTCCGATCCTCCGCCCGCGCCGCCGCGCCTGCCCGCCTGGATCTGTCCGCCAGCGGAGGCGTTCGAGGTGACGAGGGCCTCGACATTGACGTTTTTGGGGAACGCGGTGACCTTTTCGATGAAAGACCTTGTCTGGTCGGCGTTCGTGGCGCCAGCGGCGAGCCTTTGGACGCCTCCTTTGAACATCCGTCCGACCTCGACCAGGAGTCCGCCGAACGGGGACTTGGCCTTGACCGGCAAGACCGTGATGACCGGCATGAGGTTTGACGCGTCGACGGCCGGCTGGAGGTCTTCGTCGGCCCTGTTGCTGTAGTTGACGCTGCGGACGAGGACCTTGTCTGCCCGCTCTTCGAACCTTAGGACAGCCTGGTCGAGCTCGCTACCGCTGTAGTTGCCGGCTCCGGAGGCGGCTCGTTTGATCTCGGCGTACCAGAGGAAGACTTTGCCGAGTTCCTTCTTGGGGATCTCGAAGTAGACGGTCTCGTCATTGACGTAGACGTTAATGACGCCATGCTGTACAGCAAAGCACT
>CAZGER010000065.1:0-7932 GCA_964524565.1 uncultured Chthonomonas sp.
TCAACCGCTTGCTGATGTCCAGCGCACGGATGCCCGCTTTCTTGTACCTCTGGGCGGTCAGGATGCACTCGTGCATGCAGGGCCGGTTGTGAGCGGCGGGGAGGACCCCGGCGAGCCTGGCCTTGACATAGTTGGCGTTGAGCACAGAGAACCGGCTGATCCCAGCGATGTGTTCCTTTCCGAACGCCAGCAAGTACGTCAGGGCGCGGACCGCCATCAGAAACTGGCCGAAGAAGCTACTGACCCGGCCGATGCTCTTCGGTCGGTCGTGGTCGAACACAGCCTTGCCGTTGTTGCGCACGACCACCGGCGCAGGCATGAACGGCTCCAGGTGCGTTTTCAGGCCAATCGCGCCACAACCAGGGCCGCCGCCTCCGTGGGGCGTCGAAAACGTCTTGTGCAGGTTCAGGTGCATGCAGTCGAAACCGTGGTCGCCCGGCCTGGTCGTGCCGACCATCGCGTTCATGTTCGCCCCGTCGCAGAACACCTGGGCGCCCGCCTCATGGACCAATTTGCAAATCTGTGCGATGTTAGGTTCAAAAAGGCCCAACGTCGAAGGGTTCGTGACCATGAACGCCGCGATGTCCGGCCCAAGGGCCGCCTTCAGCGACTCGATGTCGGTGTTGCCGTGCTCGTCCGTTGAGACGGACTTGACGCTGTAGGCGCACCTGGCCGCCGAGGCCGGGTTGGTGCCGTGGGCGCTGTCAGGAACCAGGACGACAGTGCGGCCAGTTTCGCCGCTTGCCTGGTGGAACGCCTTGATGAGCATCAGGCAGGTCTGCTCGCCGTGCGCCCCTGCCACCGGCTGCATCGTCAGGTGGGGAAAGCCGGTGAGCTCGCTCAGGATGTCTTCCACCTGGGCGATGACCTCGACCGCGCCAGGGACGGTTGACTCGGGCTGGAGGGGGTGGATCGACCTGAAACCCGGGAACGAGGCGGTGACCTCGTTGATCCTCGGGTTGTACTTCATCGTGCAAGAACCCAACGGATAGAACCCGGTCTCGATCCCGTAGTTGATCTGGCTCAGGTTCACGAAGTGCCGCATGGCATCAAGCTCGGAGACCTCGGGCCACTTCAGGTCCGTGCGGACCGCTCCGATGCTCTGCCCCAAGTCAACCTCGGGGGTGTCACAAGTTGGGGGCACCGAACCCATCCGGCCCGGACGCGACTTCAAAAACAAGGAACGCGGCTGAGGAACCGCCTTTTCGACCATCGGCACCATGCCAAGTTACCCTCGCCGAAAAACTTGTCCGGGCCACCTGGTGTTTTTACGAGGCTTGCAACCCATGCACAACCGTATGTATAGTGGTATGAGCATCTGAACTCGGATGCGAGTGAGAAGAACATCGATGCAACAAGTCTCGTCTAGACCGCTTTTTTACATTCTTGGATTGGGAACCGTCTCGTTCTGCGCCGTCTTCATGACCGCAAAGAGCGGGCAAGCCACACCTCAGCAGGGCACGAAGCTCGACGAGCCGAGCGTCCTACGTGGCGGCACACCGGTCCTCCGGTGCGGCGTTGTCAACCCGACCCCTCAGCAAGCCCTCGCGATGGGGCCCTCCACACTTGAAGGTGGCGAGTCTGTCACCAACGTCGTCATCCCTGTGCGGTGGCACACGATCACGAACACGTCCCGCCAGGGCATCCCCACCAAGACCCAGATCGATGCGAGCATCCGGGTCCTCAACGAGGCATACGGCACAGTCTCGGGCGGCGCTGAGACCGGATTCCGGTTCAAGCTCCAGTCCGTCGACATCACCGTGAACAACGCTTGGTACACCGTGGGTATGGGCTCTTCGAACGAGGTCGCGATGAAGTCGGCCCTCAGGCGCGGTGGTAAGAACGAACTCAACGTCTACTCTGCCAACCTCGGCGGCGGACTCCTCGGCTGGGCGACCTTCCCGAGCAGCTACGCCGGCAGCCCGACGATGGACGGCGTGGTCATCCTGTACAGCTCGGTGCCCGGTGGCACCGCCGCACCGTACAACCTGGGCGACACGCTCACCCACGAGGTCGGACACTGGCTCGGCCTGTTCCACACCTTCCAGGGCGGCTGCGCCACGAACCCGACGACAGGTGGCGACCTTGTGGCCGACACACCGGCGGAAAGCTCCCCGGCGTTCGGTTGCCCGTCCGGCCGCGACACTTGCCCGACGCTCCCTGGCCTGGACCCGATCCTGAACTTTATGGACTACACGGACGATGCGTGCATGTACCAGTTCACGTCTGGCCAGTCGACCAGGATGGACGCCCAGTGGGTGGCCTTCCGACAGTAAGCGGACACGCTTGAAACCCTGTGAGCCCGGTCTTGAAGGCCGGGCTCACTTTCTTTTGCGGATCAAAAAAGAGGAAAAATACGTGGTGCTTTTACAAATGGCATAGCGTCATACTCTCGACCGTGGGACTTCCCCACATCGAGAGAGTCTTATGAATTCGCACGCAATGAAGCATGCCCCGCTCGCACTCGGCGCTATCGGGATTGCCACTATCGTCGTCTCAGGCTGCGCAGGCCTCGATTCCGGCCCGGGTAGGGGTGTCACCGGTGACGGGACAGCCGTACAGGCCGACACCGTCACCGCCGACGGCACTCTGGCCCGTCGGTGCGGGTTCGTCGAACCCTCCTTGGCTGAGATCCTCAAGATCGAGCAAGAGATCGCCGGCGCGGGCCAGAGCCGCGCACCGGGCGACACCACGATCCAGGTCTACTTCCACGTCATCAACAACGGGACGGCTGTCGCCAACGGCAATATCACCGACACGATGATCAACAACCAGATCGCGGTCCTCAACGCGGCCTACAGTGGAGCGACCGGTGGGGTCAACACCCACTTCAGGTTCGTCCTGGCAGCCACCACCCGCACGACGAACGCCACCTGGTACACGATGAGCCCCAACTCCACAGCGGAGACCAACGCAAAGAACGCTCTTCGCGTCGGCGGCGCCAACACGCTGAACATCTACTCGGCCAATCCGGGCGGCGGGCTCCTTGGCTGGGCGACGTTCCCCAACAGCTACAACTCCAACCCCAAGAAGGACGGTGTTGTGATCCTGTACAGCTCTGTGCCTGGAGGGACTGCTGCCCCGTACAACCTGGGCGACACCGGCACCCACGAGGTCGGTCACTGGCTCGGCCTGTACCACACGTTCCAGGGCGGCTGCGCCCGCAACGCCACCAACGGCGGCGACCTTGTTTCCGACACTCCGGCGGAGAAGTCTGCCGCCTTCGGTTGCCCGGTCGGCCGCAACACCTGCACCGGCTCGAGGTTCCCTGGGAACGACCCGATCACGAACTTCATGGACTACACGGACGACTCGTGCATGTTCGAGTTCACCGCCGGCCAAGACACCCGCATGTACAGCATGTGGACGACCTACCGCGGCTAGTCCGACGGAATCAAACTGTAGCGGCCAGCTAACGCTGGCCGCTACTTTTCTTTTGCCCAGGGTGTCGGGTTTTGCTGGTCACCGGGAGAGTTTGGCAATGCGGATGACCGTGTTGGAACCGTACGGGTGGGCCGTCGCGCGGAGGTTCAACTTCCCTGCCCCATCGTCTTGCTCGAACGTGAGTTGCTCGCCGTTGTCAAGCCACGCTGCTTTGGCAAAAGTCGCTTTCACGCCAGTGAACACCCTCACGCCGGGCCCTCTGGGTTTGGTGTGGACCATCGTGTCGGCCGTCAGGCTCAGCTGGGTCACGAACAGGTACAGGTCGTCGCCGACGGCCAGGGCAAAGTCGTCTCCCTCGCCGTGGACACCGCACGGAGTTCCGTGGTAGATGACACCTTCAGCACCACCGTGGAGACTGATCCAGTCTCCGACCCTGGCCAGAGCAGCAGACTCGTAGTCGGGCATCCGCCCGTGCTTCTCTGGTCCGACGTTCATCAGGAGGTTTGCCCCGGCGCAGCGGGCAAAGCACAACTCCTCGATCACGTGGGCCGGGGAAAGGTAGTTGAAGTCGTTCACGGCAACCCCCCAGTGGAAGTTCATCGTGTGGCACATCTCCGCCGCCACGTACTTATTGGCGCCCTTGCGGTCCAGCGGCGTCGGGCGGCCGCGCTCGAACGTCACGCTATCAACCTCGGGGTGTCCGCCACGCCCCATCGCATCGATCCCGCTGTTGTTGATGACGATGGCCTCCGGCTGGAGCCGGCGGATCAGGCCGTAGAGCTCTGTCTCGTGCCAGTCCGCTCCTGGCTTGCTCCAGTTGCCGTCGAACCAGAACCCGCCGATCTTGCCGTACCGTTTGCAGAGCAGCTCGACACTGTCCCTCAGGTATTTGTGGTAACCGTCCCAGTCCGATTCAAACCGCTTGTCGTTCCAATCCAGGGTGGTGTGGTACAGCATCGGCACGATCCCCTGCTTGTGGCACTCATCGACAAACTCGCGCACAAAGTCCCTTTTTGGCGCGGCAGAGTGGGTCACGTCGAGGTCAGAAAGGCCCTTGGTGTCGTAGAGGCTGAAGCCCTCATGGTGCCTGGTTGTGTGGGTGACGTACTTCATCCCCGCCCGTTTGGCCACAGAGACCAGCTTCTTTGCGTCGAAGTCCTTGCCAGAGAACGTGGAGACCAGCTTGAGGTACTCGTCCCGGGGGACCTTGTGGACGTTCTGGACCCACTCGCCGCGCCCGAGCTGGCTGTACAGCCCCCAATGGACGAACATTCCAAAGGCCATCCGCTCAAAGTCGGAGACCCGCTTGGCGGGTGTCGGGGTTTGCGGTTCTTGGCTCATGGGATCGGGTTCGTGTCCTCCGCCAAGCGCGGACGCCGCGAGCCTGCCTGAAAAAAAGGCTCCGGCACCCATTGCGAGAAGTTCCCTTCTGGTCGGCATGGCGTTGGCAGATTATGCCAGACGGTGCCTCAAGAGCCGCCCGGAGAACGCGCCCCAGCTAACCCTTGACGCGGTGGAAATCGAACGCCGCTTGATCGGCGGCCTTTCCGTTGGCAAAGCTCACCCAAACCGCCTTCACGTGGTCTGCACTGACAAACGTGTAGGTGAGCTGGTGCATGTGCATATCGGTCGGTTTCATGTTTGAGCCCTTGTAAAAGTCGAAGAACAGGATGTTCGCGTCTTTGCCGGGTTTGAGCTTCATCGAAGGCTGGTTTCCTGCCCCGCAGTAGTGGGTCATAACCAGGCTGTCACCGTCCATGTGGTACACGCTCACCATCTCGAACGGCGAACCGGGCCCAAGGGTCTCGACGAGGGCGGTGTCGCTGCCGGTGAGCCTGAACTCGACCGTGGCTGGCATGACGTCCGGCCCGTCCCCCATCTTCCCTTCCCACTTGCCGACGAGGGTCTTCATCTTGGCAAACGCCGCTTGGCTGGGCGACTGTTGGCCGGCGAACAAGACGGAGGGAGCAAGGGTCAACATCAGTGCGAAGGCTGGTACGAGTGGCTTCATGGGAGTCAGGTTCCAAGAACACTGTGAAAACGCAGGTTCAACCCACATTGTTCCCGATCGTCCGCCGCCCAGGTTACAGTCATTCGTCAAAATGGCGGTCATGTTCACGCAGGAGCAGGCCGACTTTCTGATCGCAAGCGCACAGGACAGCGCAGAAAAGGGCATGGAGACGTTCCTTTTTGCCCTTTCGCACATCCCCAAGGAGAAGCTCGACTGGTCACCAACGCCGACCGCCAAATCAGCAGTCCAGATCGCTGCCCACACCGCTGTCACAGCCGGGGTCTTTGCCGTCATGATCCGAGAGCGGCTCCTGCCGACCGGTGACGAGATCCCCGTTTTTGTCGCCCGCCGGAACGCCGCCGAGAACGCCCTGACCGACCAAGACGAGATGGAGGCGGTCTTCCGGAAGAACACACAGAGCGTGGTCGAGTCCCTGGAGACCCTCACCGCAGAGGCAATGTCCCTCGAACTCGACACGTCGCTCGGCTGGACCATGTCCATGACCCGGCTGATGCGCCTACCAGGCACCCACGCGATCGCCCACGCGGCCCAGCTGGACTATCTGCAGACCTGCTGGGACGACCAACAGGTCCACTTTTAGCCCGTGCGCCTAGCCGTGTAGGTCGAACCGGTCGAGCTCCGTCACCTTGGCCCACACTGCCACAAAATCGGACACGAACCGGTCGCCCGCGTCGTCGCTCGCGTAGACCTCGGCCAAGGAGCGCAGGACCGAGTTCGACCCAAAGACAAGGTCTGCCCTGGTTGCAGTCCACTTGAGTTCGTGGGTATCACGGTCTCTGCCCTCGAACACCTCGCTGTCCTCTCCGGTGGGACTCCAGACCGTGTCCATATCGAGCAGGTTCCTCAGGTAATCGTTGGTGAGCACGCCTGGCCGGTCGGTCAAGACGCCGTGGGGGTTGCCACCCACATTGATGTTGATCCCTTTGAGCCCTGCCATCAGCACGGTCAGTTCCGGGGCGGTGAGGGTCAACAGCTGCGCCTTGTCGATCAGCAGAGCCTCGGCGGGCACCACAAAGGGCCCCTTGAGGTAGTTCCGGAATCCGTCAGCGACCGGTTCGAGCGCTGCGACCGATGCGGCGTCGGTCTGCTCGGCGGTGGCGTCTGCCCGCCCCAGATGGAACGGGACGGTCACACTCTTGCCGGCAGCCTTGGCGGCCGTCTCGACACCGACGTTCCCGGCGAGCACGATCACATCGGCCAGGGAGACCTGGACGCCGCCGGTCGCGGCAGAGTTGAACGAGTCTTGGACACCTTCTAGAACCCCCAGGACGCGCTGCAGCCGCTCCGGATCGTTGACCTCCCAGTCCTTTTGCGGGGCGAGCCTGATCCGGGCACCGTTCGCTCCACCGCGCTTGTCCGAACCCCTGAAGGTCGAGCAGGCCGCCCATGCGGTGCCGACAAGGTCAGACACTGACAGCCCAGAGGCGGCAATCGCGGCTTTGAGAGATTCGACCTGCTCCTGGCTCGGGAGTTTGTGGGTCACTTGCGGGATCGGGTCCTGCCACAGGAGTTCTTCCTTAGGAACCTCTGGCCCCAGGTACCGGGCGCGGGGGCCTAGGTCGCGGTGGGTCAGCTTGAACCACGCTCTGGCGAACGCCTCGGCGAACGCTTGGGGATTCGCCAGGAACCTACGCGAGATTTTCTCGTAAACCGGGTCGAACCGCAGGGAAAGGTCGGTCGTGAGCATCGTGGGGAGGTGCTTCTTGCCGGGTACGTGCGCGTCCGGAATGACCGCCTCGGCGTCTTTGGCGGTCCACTGGTTAGCCCCGGCCGGGCTCTTGGTGAGTTCCCACTCGTACTTGAACAGGACGTCGAAATAGCCGTTGTCCCACTGGATCGGATTTTCGGTCCAGGCGCCTTCGAGGCCGCTGGTGATCGTGTGGCCGGCCATGCCGGACGCCAGACTGTTGATCCAGCCGAAGCCCTGGTTCTCGATGTCGCTGCCCTCGGGCTCCGCGCCGACATGCTTGGGATCGCCCGCGCCATGGCACTTGCCGAAGGTGTGGCCGCCGGCGACGAGCGCGACGGTTTCCTCGTCGTTCATCGCCATGCGATGGAAGGTCTCGCGGATGTCGCGCGCGGACGCCAGCGGATCGGGCTTGCCGTTCGGCCCTTCCGGGTTCACGTAGATCAGGCCCATCTGCACTGCGCCGAGCGGCCCGGCGAGTTCGCGATCGCCGCTGTAGCGTTCGTCACCCAGCCAAGTGCTCTCGGAGCCCCAGTCGATGTCTTCGCCGGGCTCCCACACGTCTTCGCGGCCGCCGCCGAAGCCGAAGGTCCTGAAACCCATCGACTCGAGCGCGACGTTGCCGGCGAGGATCATCAGGTCGGCCCAGGAGATCTTGCGGCCGTACTTCTGCTTGATCGGCCAGAGCAGGCGGCGCGCCTTGTCGAGGCTGACGTTGTCGGGCCAGCTGTTGAGCGGCGCGAAACGTTGCTGCCCACGACCGCCGCCTCCACGACCGTCACCGGTGCGATAGGTGCCCGCGCTGTGCCACGCCATGCGCACGAACAGC
>CAZGER010000066.1:0-3853 GCA_964524565.1 uncultured Chthonomonas sp.
CTCTCGTTTATGGGTGTCGCGCTGTTGGCGACGATGATCTCGTTCGTGGCGCTGGACTATATGCAGCTGGCCGGGCGGCAGGAGCTCGTGAGCCCGTTCTGGGCCGTTTCTGGCCTGGCCATGATGTTCTTTGGGACGGTCGTGGCGTACGAGTTCTTTATCGCCTACCAGACGATGCGGCACCAGCAGGAGCCGGAGGTGATGGACAAGGCGATGCTGAGGAACAGCTATCTGAAGGCGGTCGACCGGTACCACGACGAGGTGGCTCTTGCGCAGGGGCGCACCCTGGCCCTGCACATGCAGGAGAACTGGAACACCCTGATGGCGCAGCTGGACGCGGTCAAGCCGGAGAGCACGAAGGCCGGGCTTCAACGGGCGAAGGCGCTTCAGACGATCCGCGGAGTGGCCACAGACTTTCGTGACATGGGGGCCAAAGCCTCGACCCGACGGTCTTACCTGAAGTAGGAACCCGATGAGACAGAACCCTTGGAGTGTGCGGCTCATCGCCTGGGCGGTGATCGCTGGAGTGGCGTTCTTGGCCACGTCCACGATCAACGTGGCGGCGCAGGGCAACGTGTACTCGACGCCGGCGCCGGAAGGCGTCTTGATGCCGAGGGTCGAGACGCGGGTGGTCAAGAAAGAGGACGTTGCCGATGTCCCCAAGGAGAAGGTGCCCGCGTTCAGGCGCCGGCTCAAGTTTGTGGTCCCCAACGCACAGATCGACCCGGTCTCGTTCGTTTCGCTCACCAAAAACGTGGGCGTGAGGATCGTTTCGGTCACGCCGATCAAGGAGACCAAGGAGGACGACAGGGGTAAATCGATCATGCTGATGATCGACAACAGCTACTCGATGGTCCAGCCTTCGCCTCCGAGCCCGTGGAACGACAACTGGCTCCCCCGGTCGGACCCGGAGTACAAGCGCATCGACGCGTGCGAGGCAATGCTGAAAGAACTCAGCGAGAAGGACCGCGTCGCCCTGGCGACTTTTCCCAGGTTGAACCCGAACCCTGGTTACAGAATCCCGAGGGTTGAACCTCCGGCCCTGTTGCACGGGTTCGGGCAGCCGGGGGACATCTTGCCTCAGCTGGAGCAGATGAGGGAGCGGGAAAACTCCGGCACTCCGCTGTACCGGTGCATGAGGTTTGGGATCGAGTGGATGTCTGCCCAGAAGGACCGCCCCAAGATGATGGTCGTGCTGACAGACGGGCGGGACACGACGGGCAACGGGAAGCCTTCAGAGGCGCTTCGGCAAGGGCTCACGGCGGCGAACATCAAGGTGTTCATCGTGGCGCTTGGGCCGTCACCGGACCTGGAAAGTCTTGGCCAGGTGGCGGACGAGGTGATCCAGGTGGACGACAGCGGCCAGCTGGTGGACGCGTTCAAGAAGCTGGCAGCCAGGTTCGAGACCCTGACGGTTGGACACAACGTCGTGCTGGACATTGTGCGCAAGGGCGAGGACTTTATCGATGACGAAGACGTCGTTGTCGGTTTCCGCAGTGACGGGAAGCCAGAAAAGATGACCCTGAAGGCTGGTGGCCAGCAGTGATCTTCTTTAAGCACTTTGTCCTTCTTGCCCTTTTGTACACGGCGGTGCCGTTGCTGGCGCGAGCGTTCGGCAACCGTGCCCAGCGGGCGGCGGGTGTCGCCCCTGTGCCGTTCGACCGGGCGTACATCCTGCAGAGCGTCTTGCTGGGGTGTCTGTTCCCTCTTGCCGCGCAGGGCGGGTTCCAACTTTGCACTGCGCTGGGGATCGGGCCGATGGCGGCCAGGCTGGTTTCTTTGGGGGTCGTTAGCCTTGGGTTCGGGGCGTTCTTGGCGATGCAGGAGTACGTCCACGGGTGGTGGGCGGTCTGTCTTGCCCTGGCCGGTGGCATCGGGACGGCGCTTTTGTACGGCGTGTTGCCGTACAACGAGGCGACCCAGGCCCTGCTCGCGGTGTGCCTGACAGCCTTGCCGATCCTTGCTGTCGAGATGCCGGGAGGGCCGATGCCCAGGCTGCTCTTCTGCGGCAGGGTGGTCCTGCCGATCCGGGGATACCTGCGCTAGCCGCGCTTCTTCTTCTCAGCGCGCTGGGCCGTGGGCTTGAGGCGACTTTCGCTCTCGTTCTGGGTCGGTAGCAGGAGCGTGGCGAACTTCACCCGGACGTACTCGCCGGTCTTGCGGACTTCAGGGTCGTGCTCGATCGAGTCGAGAAACAGCTGGTGGGCCTGGTCGAGGACCCGCTTGAGGGCAAGGACGGTCTCGGCGTTGAGGTAGCCGGAGAACGTCATGTAGTTCATGTATCGCCGCAGGGCAGGATCGACCCTGTGCGCCCTTTGGGCGACCTCGTGGTAGCGCTCGGTCTGGCGCATGTCCCAGCGGAATTTTTTGAGGTACTTCTGGAGGGTCTCTTCGGAGACGTTCTCCAGGTCCAGGATGTGGTCCCGCGAGCGGTGGACATAGAAGGTCTCTGTCCTTGCTCCCCTCTTTCTTGTGGTTGCCGGGATGAGCAGTCCGACGGCGACGAGCTTTTCAACGTGCTCGCCCACCGAGCTGGGGCTCTTGCCCAGCTCGACGGCGACCTCCTTTGTGGACCTTGGCTCGGCCGAGGTGAACGAGTCGAAGACGTCGGTGCACGCAGACGAGGTCAAAACGCAGACCTGACTGTGAGTCAGAGTCTGCGTTTTAACCTGTCCGGGAAAGGGCTCCATGTCGTGGGGGTGCCGATGTGCCGGTTCATTATTCCCCGGGCAGGGCGGCGCGGCGCTACCGGCCCTTGCTCCTCCTTTTTGCGGCGAGCCCTGCGACGGCGGCTGCCAGGGCGATCATCGTGCCAGGTTCGGGCACGGCCCTGGTCGGGGTGGCAAGGTAGGCGGTGAAGACCCCGTTGTGGGTCCCCTGCCCGACGATCCACCCCTGGTCGTTGATGTCCCTGGCGTCGGTCAAAATCCAGTTGTCGTTGGTGGCCATGTGGTCGTTGAGGTTGATGCGGCCGTTGTTGAGGCTCCAGAGTGCGGCCCGGTTGTTCCACGACCCTGCGGCGATCCCGCTCATGTTGACGGCGTTGAAGTCGACGTTCTGCCCAGGGGAGCCGACCGTCACCATGCCGACCTCGAAGTTGAAGAAAAAGCCGTTCTGGAGCCCTGACAGGTCCGTGTAGCGGCCAACGATCGATCCGGCGTTGTTGATGTCGAGGGCCAGGCTGGTGTTGCCGACGTTCTGGATCGTCTGGTGGAGGTCGAACACCGTGTTGTTGTTGAGGAACAGCGAGGCGTGGACCTGTCCGTTGCGTCGGGCGTGGCCCACCGAGTCGCCGGAGTCGTTGAGGCGGAACGCGGCGGACGCGCCGTTGTCCGGGTAGTTGGGCAGTCCAAACCCGGGCGACCCGAGGAGCCATCCCGTCGCCCTGGCCTCGGTGGACCAGCCGCTGTGCCCGACGCTCTGGTTGAGGTTGTTGATACCAAGGGTCACGGAGTCGGTGCCGCCGCCGAACGGCTGGTTGTGCCACCAGCCACCGTTGTGCCAGGTGAGTCCGGTTGTGACGCTGCCTTCGGTGAAGTCGCCTGCGACGACGCCGTTCTCGTTGATGTCGAAGGCCCGGGTGGAGTAGTAGCCAAAGCCCATGATGGCCGCGTGGCCACCCTGCTCGTTCCACCTGAAGGCGCTGCTGGACCCGCCGCCGTAAGAGGTTCCAGCCACGTACCCGCTGTTGTTGATGGCATGGACAGACGAGTAGTCGAACCCTGGCAGTGCCGGGATCTCTACTATGTCGTACTGGACGTCTGCCAGGGCTTGGACGCAGACCGACACGAAGGCTGTGGCGAGGGCCGACCGGATGAGGTTGGTGTTTTTCATGTTTCCTGTGTTGGGACTC
>CAZGER010000066.1:3891-7881 GCA_964524565.1 uncultured Chthonomonas sp.
GTTTTTCCGTTTATAGAGTGTCAAATGGTCCCGGTTTGAACCTGGCAGGAAAGAAAAAGCCACCCCTGGTCGGGGTGGCTTTTTCGGGGAACCAGCGGGGGGCGGGTTATGCCTTCGACTTGATCCCAAACATCCTGGCGAGGAACCGTTCGGTGGTCCTTGCGGCCCTAAAGAGCGGGCCCTGGATCCTGTCGAGGATCCTGATCGGCCAATAGGGTCGGGGCAGCTCGCCGTCCAGGAAGTTGACCGTCGCGCCCTTGACGGGCAGGTTGACCGGCCGGTGGTGGGTGCCAAACGCGTAGTCCCATGCGGCGAACCCCCAGAGTCCGACAACGGCGACGTTCGAGGTCGGGCGCCAGTGGTGCATCAGGTGGAAGGCGTAGATCCTTCTGACGATGCGGCTGGGCTTGGGCCCTTCGATGTACCGCTTCCAGAACTTGTCGTACGGCAGGTGGAGCACGGCGTGCCAGTACTCGTAGGCGCTGTAGTACAGGGTCGTTGAGATGATGAGGGCCAGGAAGATCGGTTGCCCTGGGAAGATCGCATGGAGGGGCCAGCCGAACAGGAGGGCGAAGATGGCATAGAAGATCGCCAGGGCGAACGGCGGGAACATCATCGATTCCTGCTGGTGCTCGTGCTCGATCGGGTAGCGGTTGTCGACCTCGACCATCAGCTCCGGTTCACGCGGGGTGATGGGAGCCTTGACCGGGGTCAGGCCGTGGTGCTCGCGGTGGGCCTGGTTCATCCTGCCTAGGAAGGGGACGACGGCGGAGTGCAGCAGGTACCGGTGGTACATGTACTCGAACAAACTGAACGGGACGCCGAGCGCCAAGATCCAGACGATCGTCATTCCAGGCTGGGCGGCATCTGCGGCGAACGCGTTGGGGAAAAGGAACCTGTAGGCGAGCAACGCAAGGGTGATGTTGACAAAGACCACAATGGTGAGCTTGGTGAACTCGGTTTTGCTCGGGGCGTGGCCGTCGTCCATCGGATGGTAGTGCACTTACTTTTCAGACTCCGTTCTGGGGGTGGGGGATGCACCGATTATTAAGGACAACCGGCATCTTCTCCTGACGGGATGTTACGCCAAAGGGCCGAGGGGAATCGGGATGGCCCAGACATGGCGCAGATTCAGGGGAGGGAGGTCCCCAAACCTTGTCATTGGAGGCCCCGTGTGGGTTATGCTGACCGGTACGGACGGGCATTCTGCCCCGACTCGATTGATCTGAGGACGAACTTGAAGAACTACGCCCCCGATAAGATTCGAAACGTTGCGATTGTGGGACACGGTGGGTCCGGCAAGACGATGCTTGTGGAGCACATGCTGTACACCGCGGGAGCGGCCGACCGGGTGGGGACGGTCGAGGGCGGGAACACCCTGAGCGACTACGACCCCCTGGAGATCAGGCGGAAAATCTCGATCAGTGCGAGCGTCCTGCCTCTGGAGTTCCACGATCACAAGATCAATCTCATCGACGTTCCCGGCTACCCGGACTTTATCGGCGACCTTCACGCCATCGCCGACGTGGTGGACGCCATGGTCTTGGTCGTTGAGGCCAAACGGGACTTGGACGTGGGGTTCGACCTTGCGTGGGAGGTCGCCGAGAAGCACGGTCTTGCCAAGCTGATCTTTGTCAACAAGCTGGAGCGGGACAACGCCGACTACGACGGTCTGATCGACACCCTGCACAACCGGTACGGTCGGCGGATCGTCAACGTGCAGATCCCGATCGGCCACCAGGCCGCCTTCGCCGGCGTGCTCGACCTTTTGAACATGAAGGTTTACAAGGGCAAGGACCGCGGCGTCGAGATCGAGGAGATTCCCACCGGGTACACGGCAGAGGCCGAAGAGCGGCACGAGAAGATGATGGAGGCCGCCGCCGAGGGTGACGACGATCTGGCCTTGAAGTTCTTGGAGGGCGAGACTCTCTCACCCGAAGAGGTGGAGCACGGTCTGCTGGAAGGCACCCGCAAGGGCAAGGTGGTGCCGCTTCTGCTGGGTTCCGCCGCCAGCGGCATTGGTGTCGCGACCTTGATCGACAGGATCATCGGCGAGCTGCCTTCGCCCCTGTACCATCCTGTCGACGTGGACGGCCACCACTACGAAGAAGACCCCACCGGCCCGCTGATCGGCTATGTCTTCAAGACCACCGCCGACCCTTACGTGGGCAAGATCAACTATGTGAGGATCTTTAGCGGGACCCTGAAGGCCGACGACCATGTGCTGAACGTCAACCGGGAAAAGGACGAGCGGGTCCACAACCTCTTTTGGCCGCACGGCAAAAACCAGGAGCCGGCACTGAGTGTCGGGGCGGGCGACATCTGCGCGATCTCTAAGCTGCAGGACACCCACACAGGCGACACGCTCAGCTCGGCCAAAGACCGGATCATGATGCCTTCGCCGGTGTTCCCAGAACCGATCTATCGGATTGCGATCAAGCCGGCGACCAAGGCCGACGAGGACAAGCTGGGAGGAGCGATCGGACGATTGCTGGAGGAGGACCCGACCTTGCGCTACACGAGGGACGCCGAGCTCCACCAGGAACTTTTGGAAGGGATGGGCGACATTCACCTGGACGTCGCGATCGCCAAACTCAAAGACCGGTTCGGCGTGACCGTGACCACGGAAGAGGCCCGCGTTCCGTACCGGGAGACGATCAACTCTGCCAGCAAGGCACAGGGCCGGTTCAAACGGCAGACCGGCGGCAAGGGCCAGTACGGCGACTGCTGGCTGGAACTCCAGCCGCTGGCCAGGGGGACCGGGTTCGAGTTCGAGAACAAGGTCGTTGGTGGCGCGATCCCCAAGAACTACATTCCTGCCGTTGAAAAAGGCGTCGTGGAGACGATGACCAAGGGGTTCCTTGCCGGTTACCCGGTCGTGGACATCAAGGCGATCGTGTACGACGGCTCGTACCATGACGTCGACTCGAGCGAGCAGGCCTTCAAACTGGCCGCTGCGATCGGCTTCAAAGCGGCGGCGGCCCAGGCCCGCCCGATCTTGCTGGAGCCGATCTACGACCTGGAGGTGACCGTCCCGGACGACGCTGTCGGCGATGTCGTGGGCGATCTGAACACCAGGCGCGGCCACATGCAGGGGATGGAACCCGCCTCTCCCGGCAAGACCGCTGTCAAGGCTCAGGTTCCGCTCGCGACCATGATGCGCTACGCCCTGGACCTGCGGTCCTTGACCAAGGGGCGGGGGATGTTCAAAACGACGTTCAGCCGGTACGAAGAAGTCCCGAGCCACGAGGCCGAGGGGCTGATCAAAAAGTTCCAGGCCGAGCATTCCAGCGAGGACGAGCACTAGGCGCAGCCACTCTCCGGGCGGGCACGACCCGCCCGGGTTTGGTGGTTGTTTTTGTGACTTTTCTAGAAAAATCACTCCTGCGGGGTGTAGACTTTTTGCGTGAATCAGCAGGCCGATGTCCTGACGATTTCAGATCTGACGAGGTTGAAGGTCGTCGCAGACCCCGTGCGGCTTTCTCTGCTGCGCGAGTTCGCCGAACCAAGAACGATCGCCGAGGCGGCGAACCGGATCGGGTTTGTCGGCAAAGGGGTTTATCGCCACGTGGACCAGCTCCTGGGCGCTGGCCTGCTCACCGTCGTCTCCACGCGGCAGAAGAGGGGGACGGTCGAGCGGACCCTGCAAGCCACCGCCAAAAGGATCGTGGCCGTTGTTTCGGGGGAAGGCCCTGTCGGGGAGGTTGCAGGTGTTTCCGACGAAGGCGGTGTCGCCCGGACCGAGACGACCGCACGCATCGACCCAGGTGACCTGAAGGACTTTGAGGCGGCTGTCGTGGACCTGGCGCGCGAGTACGAGAACACCGAGGGCGTCCCTGTGCGGATCCGCCTGGTCGCAGCCCAAGATTAGGCTTTTGGGGGCCCCGCCGAGTCCTTGACCGGCCGATCGCGCGGGGTAAGATTCGGTGCCCACTTGCCCAGGTGGCGGAATTGGTAGACGCGCTAGTTTCAGGTACTAGTTCCCGCAAG
>CAZGER010000067.1:0-1751 GCA_964524565.1 uncultured Chthonomonas sp.
ACGAAGTTCCCCGAGGCACAAACACCGGGACCCGAAAACAATAGGGCCAGCAGTGCAAGCACTGCTGGCCCTCACCATACTCGGCCTGTCTTAAGTCTTGTCTTTGAACCCGGGCAACCGACGACCCTTGTAAAAGCCGTCCGTCGATGCAGTGTGCCGGACGTGCAACGGCTCACCGTTCACGTTCTTCGTCTCGCTGACCTCCGGCATCGTGGTTGTCCAGTGCGTCCTACGCTTGGCCCCGCGGGCGTGAGAGTGTTTTCGTTTTGGGTTCGGCATCGTCCTGGGTTCCTAAAAAAAGTTACTTCTTCTCCCGGTGAAGGGTCGTCTTGCGAAGGTTCGAGTTGTACTTCATCAGCTCAAGCTTGTCCGGACTGTTCACCTTGTTCTTCGTCGTGACAACATAGTGCTTGTTGTCCTCCGTGCAAACAAGCCGGATAATCTCGCGCTTCTCGCCTTTCTTCTTCGCCATGGGAGCCTCCGTCAGCCGGTGTCTCAACAACAGTACGGCCGGAAGGCGATTATGAACGGACCCACGACAAACCCGCAAGGACCAGGCTTAATTCTCGGCGGTATCCTTCCTCCCGCCTGCCCGGGTGGCGGAATGGTAGACGCAGCGGACTTAAAATCCGTTGGCCGTACGGCCGTGAGGGTTCGAGTCCCTCCCTGGGCACCACCCACCCTCACGAAATCCGCACGCAGACCGAAAAACACCCTATGGGCCGGGTTTTTGTCATATTGTCCATCCTCATGGTCTTCCTGACCGTCGGTTGCCACCAAAAGACCGAGGAACCGACCGTCTCGCACACTGAGACCGTCACCGCCTCCGAACACGTCTACTACGTGCCCAACGACGACGCCGACTTCGCCAAGCTCGTCGAAAAAGCCCGGGAGACGCTCCCCGGCTTCCTCACCGCCGCCAAAGAAAAGTCCTGGGGCGAGGGGCTCTACGCCCTCAAAGTCGGCTTCCCGACCCATGACGGATCGGCAGAACACCTCTGGCTCCAAGTCACCAACATCGGCGACCAAGACTTCGCCGGTACCGTCCAGAACAAACCTGTCAGCGCGACCGGGGTCAAACTCGGCGATTCCCGGACGCTCCCCTACACCCAGGTGACCGACTGGGCCTACTATCACACCGACGGAACGGTCCGTGGCGCCTACACAACCCCCAAGCACCAAGGCTCAGCCGACTGAACGCTAGACAAAACTGTGCGTCACAACCCCTTTTGGGAACACAATCTCTCAAATCGGAATAGTGACCACAATGGATCTCCGGCTCTCTGCAACGCTCACCCTCGGCATCGCCGCCCTCACGTTCGGCTCCGCACAGTTTGACAACGGCGCCGCAACAGCGGCCAAAAGCAACAACCCGGCCTTCACCGTCGAACTCAAGGCCAAGGTCATGCAGGGGGTCAAACAGATCGTCACCGAAAGGGCCTTCGTCCCCGGCGTCGACTTCTCCGGATGGGACGCGATGGTCGCAAAACACCAGGCCGCCATCGACGCCACCCAGGACGAGGCAGCCTTCATCCGTGAGGTCAATGCCACACTCCGAGAGTTCGGCATCACCCATATCGGACTCCGGTCCCCCAGGGCCGCACAAGCCCGCAGAACGGGCACAACCACTGGCCTCGGACTCACCGCACAGCCCAAAGAAGGCGGACTGGCCGTCACGGTCGTCGCCCCAGAAAGCCCTGCGGCAAAGGCGGGAATCTCCGCCGGCGACACCATCGTCACCATCAACGGCG
>CAZGER010000067.1:1761-7866 GCA_964524565.1 uncultured Chthonomonas sp.
TTCCGAGCGCTATCCGTCCCTGGTCCGCGTGGACACCATCAACGGCGAACCGGCAAAAACCCTCGAGTCCCTCCCCAGGCAGCCGGGACAAGAAGCCACCCTCAAGCTCAAAAAGGCCGACGGTTCAGAAAAGGAGGTCAAACTCGGCGTCGCAGAGTTCAGGCCCCCAACCCGCGACAACCTACGCTGGGTCGATGACAAAACCGCCCTCGTCCGCATCAACAGCTTCGCCAACGGCTACGAAAGGGACAAGGTCAAAGAACTCATGACCGAGGCCGCGAAAGCCGCCTACATCGTCGTCGACCTCCGCAACAACGGCGGCGGGGCCGTCACCAACCTCGCCAACCTCCTCGGATACTTCGTCCCCTCCTCAGAACCGGTCGGGACGTTCGTCAACCGCACGACCGTCACCGACTACGAACGCGTGACCGGCAACATAGGCTCAAACCTGGCCGAGATCGCTAAGTGGGCGACCAACAAATACCGGCCCAGCAAGCCAGAGATCCCCGTCTTCACCGGAAAGGTCGCCGTCCTCATCAACCGGGGTAGCGCAAGCGCCAGCGAGATCTTCTCTGCCGCCCTCCGCGACACCATCGGGGCCAAGGTCGTCGGGTCCGATAGCCGCGGTGCCGTCCTCGCCAGCACATACGGCCGGCTCGAAGGCGGGTTCGAGATCCAATACCCGGTCAGCGACTACGTCACCATCACCGGCGCAAGGCTGGAAGGCAACCCCGTCAAACCCGATGTCGTCGTTGAGCAGGGACGCCCAGAAGAAGGCAAGGATCCGGTCCTCGAGGCCGCCCTCGCCGCCCTCAAAGGCTAAACAGGCTCGACACGGTAGACCTTCGTCCGCACCCCCGGAGAGTACAGACAGCTCACCGGGGGACCCTCCGCCCGGACACCGTTAGAGATCGGCAGGCTCGTCTCGCACACCAGGCACTCCGCTGGCTGAACCAGGTACGGCGCATGGTGGACAAGACCCTTCACCAACCGCCCCCTCACCTCCGAGAACAGCAGGTACCGCTCGACCAAAAAGAACTCGAACGTCCCCGGCTGCGCCTCCCGCTCCTCCCCGTGAGCGCGGGAGACAACATGGTTCTCAGCCCCCGCCCGCCGTGACCGGTACTCCGTCTGCCCGCCCGCCCTGTACTCCATCTGCGAAAACCGGTAGTTCAGCCCAAAAAACGTCCGCCCGAGCCAGCACCCCGTCCGGTTCGATGCGTCCAGGCTCAAAAACCAGACGCCCGGCGACCCGTCCGGGCCAGTGACGTAAGCCCGAACGTTCGTCTCGTGAAAGTTGCTCAGCCCAGGCACGCACGGCAGTCCCCTGGGCCGGATGTTCTGCATCGTGAACGGCACGACGCCCAAATATGCCTTCCCGTCCCAAAGGTCGAGCGAGACCCCGTCCGGAAGCTTGCCCGCCAACTCCCGACCATCGACCTCCCAGTGCAAAAACGTCAGCCCCGTCCAGTCCTGGTACAGCACCGGCTTCAACCCCGGGTCCTTCCGCAGTTCCAGCGTCCGAGCGACGTGCCCGCTAGTCATTCGTTTCCGGGTGCCGGTACTCGATCCCGCACGACTCGCCCTTGTAGAACACCCGAGAGATCGTCTTGCGGTTCGCCGCCACCACCCGGTACCCAAGCGTCGCGATCCAGCACATCGGAGGGAGCATCAAAAACCGCGCGAACCAACCCCAACCAGTGTGGGACAGCACCTTGAACACCGCAAGAGCGTTCCCCCAAACCCTGCCGTCAGGACTCACCACCAAAACCTCCCGCGCCGCTCTCCGCTTCAACGCTTCTGTCACCGGCGGGTCCGGCGCCGCCTGGAACGCGACAGGCTCGAACAGGTTGCCCTTGTCCCGGGCCTTCAAACGCCTGACGGTCCGCTGACAAAAACCGCACTCACCGTCCCAAACCAGGTAGTAGCGGTCGCCCGAGATCACACCCCCATTCTACGACGGAGTAACCTGCCCGTGTGCCAAATCGGGACGGTATGGGCGTTGTGCCGGATGCCTATTGGGTCAGCGCCGCCCGCACGATCGGTGTCCCGCCCGCAGACTGGAAGGCCCATTGCCACCACGCTGTCTCCGCCCTCCCCCACGGCCCGTGGCAGATCGTGAAGGCACTCCCCACCACCGTCCACCTCACCCTCGAGGTCCACAACGCCGCCTGCGCCTTCATCGCCAAGGTCTTTGCCCCTCCCGAGTCAAACGAGGACGACCTCCTCGCCCTCCAAACCGTGTCCGGCGTCCTGAAACCCCTCGAAGTCAACGAATCCCTCCGCACTGCCCTCTTCCGCAAACTCGAACCAGGCGACGACCTCTCACACCTCGTCATAAGCGGCCAAGACGCCCAGGCAACAAGGATCTTCTGCCAGCTCTACAATGCCAGACAACCCGCCCAGCCGCCCGACCCCAGGTTCACCACCCTCGACCAACAAATGGCCTCCCTCTACCGGCACAAACCAGCCGGAGACCCTTTTGACCAAACAGTCCATATAGCACTCCAAGCGCTCCAGGCCCTCTCCGGCTCGGCCGACCCCAGACTCCTCCACGGCGACCTCCACCACTTCAACATCCTCCACGACTCCCAGTCCTGGACAGTCATCGACCCCCAAGGCGTCAACGCCCCGCCCGTCATGGAATGCGGACCCTTCCTCCGAAACCCCATCGGCCTCGAAGACCTGTGGCACACCCCGTCCATCATTCAAGATCGATTGGTCATCCTCCACCACGAAGCAGGGATCCCGCCCCAGACTGCCGCCATGTGCGGACTACTTGCCTCCGCCGAAGCAGCCGCTTGGGACAGGCAGCGAGGGCAACAAAACCCGCCCCTGGAACAAACCGCCGCGATCTGGGCTAGCCTCCTCTAACGAGAGAAAACCGACTCGAACGAAGCCGTGACCGGCACCTTCGCATCCTCAACAGTGATAGACCGACCGGTCTCACGGGAAAGGCTCGTCACCCCGTGGTGACGCAGCCCGCAAGGCACGATCAGCTGGAATGGAGCAAGGTCCGCGTCACAGTTCAGCGCCACCCCGTGGATGCTCACCCACTGCTTCACCTTGATCCCGATCGCCGCGATCTTGTTCCCCCTGCGCCAGACCCCTGTGTTCACCGAAGGGTTCCGCTCCGTGTCTAGACCGAACGATCCACAAACGCCGATCACCGCTTCCTCAAGGTCACGCAACCACCGGTGGATGTCCCTGCCGTGCCGCCTAAGGTCAAAGATCGGGTAGATCACCAACTGCCCCGGCCCGTGGTAAGTCACGTCGCCCCCCCTGTCCGTCTTCACGATCTCGATCCCCTGCAATGCGTACGACTCAGGCGGCAACAGCAGGTTCTGTTCGTGAAAGTTCGCCCCAAGCGTCAGCACCGGATCGTGCTCGACCAACACCAGAGTGTCGTCCTCGCCCGCCACGACCTCCGCATGCACCTCCAACTGCCTGGCCCACGCCGGACCGTAGCCCATCCTTCCTAAGTCGACGACTCTCATCACTCAAGCACAGGGTTCAACACAAGGTGGACCGACTGGCCGTCCACGTGGTGGGCAAGCTCGGCCAAAGGCACCGCGTCCGACATCACCGCCGCCACCGCGCCCGAAACAGCGATGCCGCCCACCGGACAGACCTGCTCGATGTGCGCCGCAATGTCGATCAACTCGTTGTACGGAGCGTCCGCCAGGTTCGTCTGCGTCTCCCCAACGTGGATCCCGATCCGCAACCTGAACGGCTTCCCGATCCTGTTCCGCCGAGCGTTGAACGAAGGCAGCTCCGTCAAGATCTCTCGCCCTGCCATCACAGCCGCCGAAGGCGTCGCAAACGCTAGGACAGCTCCGTCCCCCGCCGTGCTCAAAACCTCGCCGCCGTGCTTGGCGCCGTGCTCCGCCACCACCTGCTGGTACTCCCGGAACGTCCACTCGATGTCCAAAGGGTTGCCCGCCGCCTTCATCTCGGTCGACTTAGAAACGTCCACGACCATCACCGCCGTGTCCGTCTGACCCAGCCTCAATCGCCTGGTCAGATAGATCTTCTCCGCCATCAGCGCCGCCGGATCGTTGTCGCGGAGCCGCTTCTTGCGGTAGCTCCGGTCCTCGATCAAAGCTCCATAGCCAGAAAGCAGACCCATCACCACCGCCCCCACCAGACCGATCGCCAAGTTGGCCGGGCTCAAAGCCTCAAAGACCCTCCCCGGCCCGAATCCGCCGTAAGGCACGATCATCGAAAAAAGTCGCCCCACCCACACAACGATGATCGCCGAGATCGCCGCCGTCGGCCGGCCACCCAGGTACCCAGCCACCAGGTAGCCCCCGACCTTCGCCGCAACCAGCATCGCCCCCAATACCGCCACCCAAAGCTCTGGCATCGCCCCCCGCCCCCTTGAGAACAGCAGCGCAGAGTTCACCAGCCCCATCCCGAAAACATCGATCAACCCGAGACCAAGGCCGAACAGCATCAGGCCAGGAAAGAGCCAACCAGACCGCCGGACGCGATCAAGCACCGGGGGACGCCGAACCATGATCCCGCTCGCCGAAAGCGACTCAAGCCGAGAATCGATCTCGAACATCCTCGAAATCAGCTCCTGGCGGTCGACCTGTGTCTCAGACCGTGTGTCCTGACGGTACTTGGCAAACCCGCCGACCACCGTCGCCGCCATCGCAAAACAAAGGTAGATCCCCGAAACAACGACACCCGTCCCGACAAGCACCATCGAAATCTGGATCCCAGAACCGATGCTCGCACGGACGTCGTTTGAGGTCACAAGCATCGAGGCCGACGCCATCGTCGCGGCAAAGACGATCCCCGTCGTCGCCAGCGCGTACCTGGCCCGAGGGCTCCGGTAGTAGGCCACCGCGTGCAAGACCCCCGCCAAAACGAACACGACCCCAAAGGCCGTCACGTACAACCCGCCGAGCAAAAAGTTGTTAGCGATCGGAAGCTGCTCGCCCAGGTACCCCAGCGAGACAACGATCACCGCCACGATCGAGGTGCTGATCGTCAAACAGGCGAACGTCTTGCTCGTCCACCGCTCAAAAAGGTCGCGCCCGGCCGAGACGACGCCCCGCCATGCCCGCTTGATCGCTCCCAGGGCAACGTCCACGAACGAAGGTTCGACCGACTCGGCCGACATCGCAGCGCCCAATGCCTTGAAAAAGTCCGCCTCGACCCCAAAACGCTCGCTCAACACCTCCGGTGGCTCCAACAACAGGCTCGGGGCGGCGTAAACGGCCGCCGCAACCTCATCAAGCGCTTTGATGGAGGCTGGCTTGTTGGCTAATGCGGCACTCGCCGTCTCGGTCGTCACCAAAACAAAGATTACCGGTCAAACAACGTGCGGAGTTGCGACAACCGGACGCTCGGCCACAGTCCAGGCCAGAAAGACGCGGGCGCGTCAGTCTTCTTTCTTTTTGGCCGGGGCTTTCTTGGCCGCCGGTTTCTTGGCCGCAGGCTTCTTCGCCGCCGCCTTTTTGGCCTCGCCGGCCTCAGATGTGGCCGCGCTCACAGACTTCTTCGGAGCCTTCTTCGCAGCAATGCTCTCTTTGATCAGTTCTTTCACGCGCTGCTCTTTGCGGTGTCGCTTTGCGCGAAGTTCTTTGTTCCGGACTCTCATTGCCTTGTTGGACCTTTCAGGAGGTCGCAGGATACCCCTCTCCAACCGGGACTTCAAGGACCGCATCGAACTCCGACGCCGCCACAAGGTCCGCCCCGCTCAACACCGCAACCCTCCTGTGCCTCACCACCAGCCCACAACAGACCGAACAAAGCTCCAAAGCGTGCGCCGAAATCTCCCGGCCGGCAACCACAAGGCCCAAGGTCGCGAGAAGCGTGTCCCCCGCCCCAGAAGGGTCGTAAGCCTCCACCGAGTGCGCCGCCACACACGTCCGATTCCCGCCCCACCAGCCCGACATCCCCTCAGCCCCCAGACTCACCACGACTGCCTTCGAGCCGGTCCGTCTCGCAACCTCTTCCGCCGCCAAAGCCCCGCCCGGCAGACCGACAGGCTCGATACCGGTCAACCGGCCACACTCCGTCCGGTTCAGCGTCACAACGTCGGCACCCGCAAACCGGGTGGGACACTCTGGCTTGATGTTTGCGACCACTGGG
>CAZGER010000068.1:0-6407 GCA_964524565.1 uncultured Chthonomonas sp.
GTTCGCGGTGCGACAGGCACGACCCTGACCAACCTTGACCTCGCCAACGATATCACGATCGCGGCAGGGTCCACGACCTCAATCTACCTGCACTGCATCACCGCCGGTGGTGGAATCAGGTACGGCGGGACCAGCGGATCGCCACCGAACACAACCTGGTCCGACGCGAACCTTTCCATGTTCAGCGCCCACTCCAGGACAGGTGCCGTGCCCTTCGGTGGTACCGAGTTCACCCCGCGCACCTTTGCCGGTAACGTGAACTACACGGTCAACGCCGTTCCCGAGCCGGCCACCATGGCCCTTGCAGGACTCGCCGCCGCGGCTGTCGCCGCGCGACGCCGACGCAAGTAAGCGGTGTCCTTCAGACAATGGCCCGACCACAATGGTCGGGCCGTTTTTTATTGAACGCAGAGCGACTAAACCGCATTGGGATCACCATGAAGCACCCTGCCCGCCTCTTTCCGATCCTCGCCCTGTTGGCAGCCGCCAGCGGTGCCATCGCCCAAGACTGGGCCAAGGAAAGGGTCAATGCCTCCCCGCGCCACCAAGAATGGGTCGCAGTGAAACACGGCGAGCGAACGGTCCAAACGTTTGTCGTGTACCCAGAGGTCAAAGAAAAGGCGCCGGTCGTCGTCCTGATCCACGAGATCTTCGGCATGACCGACTGGGTCATGCTCATGGCCGACGAGCTCGCCGAGGCCGGCTTCATCGCTGTCGCACCCGACCTCCTGAGCCAGATGGGCCCGGCAGGCGGAAGGTCGGACAGCTTTGCCGACACAGGCAAAGCGAGAGAAATGGTCAGCGCCCTCCTCCCAGCCCAGGTGACGGCAGACCTCAACGCAGTTTGCGACCACGCCAAAATGCTCCCTGCCTTCAACGGCAAGCTGAGCGTCGGCGGGTTTTGCTGGGGCGGCTCGCAGACCTTCAACTTTGCCACCAAGCGGGCCGACCTTTCCGCTGCTTACGTCTTCTACGGCTCTGGCCCGACCGACGAAGCGAGCCTCAAGGCGATCACCGCCCCCGTCTACGGGTTCTACGCTGGCAACGACAGCCGCATCAACGCGACCCTCGAAAAGACCACCGAGCAAATGAAGCTCCTGGGCAAAGTGTTCGAGCCCGTCACCTACGATGGCGCAGGACACGGCTTTATGCGGGCGGGCCAACAACCCGGCGCGAGCGAGCCGAACGCCAAAGGCTGGACCGACGCCTTCAAAAGGTGGAAAGACCTGCTCGCCAGGCTCAAGTGAGCGTCACGACTCGCTCTGGCTGATCAGCCAGATGACGACGGCAAGCACCACGAGCCCGAGCAACACCGCCAAAGCGACCTTCCAGGCGCTGACCGGTGCCTCTCCCCGCACCTCGCCGGTCTGGCCGTTCACCAGGTAGCTCCAAGACCGGCCCCCGTACCGGTACGCACCGCTCCAGATCGGCAGCAAAACGTGCTTGAACGTGATCCTGTCGTACTGCGTGCGCGCCTCGTTGATGATCTGCTCGTCACCCCCGATGTCGGTGCGGATAGCCTGGTCGATCACTGGCGACATGATCGTCTTGGCAATGTCAAATCCCTGCTCCAGACCGATGTCGTAGCGCATCGCCTTGAACCCGGTCAAAAACTGCGTCTGGTAAGGCCGGAGCGTCCCCAGGTCCCACGAGCTCATCGCCTGTGCGTACCGCGGGGGCAGGTGGGTCGAGCTTAGCACCAGAACGTCGTCGAACGGCACAAAGACCACCCCAGACGCCGGGTACCAGCGCGTCCTGCGCTCCTGCCTGGTCTGGCTGTTCCCGTTCGAGTCTGTGTAAGAAACGGTCACGTAGTAGTGCTCGCCCCTCTGACCCGTGTAGGCCGTCGTCGTGAACGTGTCGTACGTCCAGTAAGGGACGTACACACCCTGCAATCGACCCTCTTGCATGGCCAGGGCCTTCAGGTTGTTCGGTGCCCAAAACCGCGATCCCACCCACGCCTTGAACTTGTCCCTGGCCAGCTTCTGGTCGATGGCGAACGGCAGGACCGACCCAGGAGCGATCCGCTTGCCAGGGTCGGTCGGCACAACAACCTTGCTGCCACAGAACGGGCACTCGCCCGCCTCTTGCCTCTCCGGCATCGAGTACTCCGCCCCGCAACTGTCGCAGTGCAGGACGGTCTCCGGTTCGTCCGTGAGCTCGACAGGGTGCGAAGCCAAGTACGCCCCAAAATCGAGCTCATGGATCTCGCTCAGGTTTTGCGGAATGTCCTGCTCAAACCCGCAGTACTGGCACTTGAGATGTGCCGTACCGGGCGCGTACTGCAACTGCGCCCCGCACTGCTGGCAGGGGTAGGTGTCCGCCGCCATTCGGTCTTATTCGGTCGGCGGCATCGGGGGCGGCACGTTGGCGAACAGGCCGGCGGTCTCGGCAACGTCCGCCGCTTTCGCCCAGTTCGCCATGCCGGTCGACCACACCAAAGTTTCCTGCGCGAGCGTCCCCGCCGCGACCATCCCCTGGAGCTGGTCCATCGTGAACGGCCCCTGCTGCTGCCCGTCGACAGCAACGTGGAACGTCTTCCCTGCCGGCACAGGCGGCGGAGCCGCCGCTGGCGGAGCCTGCATCGACTGGTGGACGGACTGACCCATGAGCATTCCGGCCGCCATCTGCGCACCGATCGCCCCAGTCCCGCCCGGGTTCTCCGCGCCCTTGACCATCGCATCGCCAGCCTGGAACTTCATGTAGTTGTCCAGGTTCCCGACCGCACCCATCTTGGAGCGCGTGTCGATCGCCTGTTCCACCTCCGGCGGCACCGAAACGTTCTCGACCAACAGGTCCAGCACCTCGATACCCAGGTTCCCGACCTTCGTGTCGACCATCTTGGCCAGCATGTCGCCCATGTCGTCGTACTTGCTGTATAGGTCAAGCACTGGCATCTGGGTCTCAGCCAAGGCCTCCGCGAAAGCGCTGACGACGTAGTTCCGCAGCTGCTCCGTGACCTGGTCGGCGGTGAACTGCCAGTTGGTGCCCACCACCTCCTTCAAAAAGACCTTTGCGTCCGTGACCCGCATCGCGTAAGTGCCGAACGCCCGGACGCGCACCATCCCAAAGTCCTGGTCCCGCATCATGATCGGGTTCTTCGTCCCCCACTTCTGGTCGTTGAACCGCTTGGTGTTTACGAAGTAGACCTCGCTCTTGAACGGCGAGTTGAACCCGTGCTTCCAGCCCTTGAGAGTGGACAGCACCGGCAGGTTCGCGGTCTCCAGCGTGTACATCCCTGGCACGAACACGTCGGCGAACTGCCCCTCGTCCACGAACACCGCGACCTGGCTTTCCCGCACCGTCAGCTTTGCGCCGTACTTGATCTCGTTGTTGTGCCGCTCGAACCTGTAAACCATCGTGTCGGTGGAATCGTCCGTCCACTCGATGATGTCGATAAACTCGCCTTTGATCTTGTCCCAGATGCCCATGTGCTTCTCTGCGATTGAGTATACGCAGAACGTGGGTCCCACGTTCTAGCGCGTGGGATTACCAGGACTCAATGATCGAGGCCAGACGCGTGAGGTCCCTCTCGATCACCGTCTCGTCAGTCCGCCAGTCGAACTTCGGGCCGATGCCGCCGTACTCCAGCGTCACCGTTTCTGGCGTCCTAGCGCGACCCTTGGTCACCAGGTCCGCCACCAACTCCGTGATCCGCCAGTCCTCGTCCGTCATCGGCATCGAGTCCCGCATCTTCTTCTCCCCCTTTCTCACCTGGCACCCGCAAACGTGCCACTCTGCCAAACGGTCGATCGGCATCCGCATAAGAGTGTCGGTGAAGTCCCAACCCATCTCAAGACAAGTGATCCTCAGGTGGGCCGTGTCCAACAGCAGCCCGCAGCCGAGCTTGTTGACAACGTCTGAGATCACGTCCGGATCCACCGCCTCTGGCCGGCACAGCGAACCGTCCGCCCGGGCGACAACGTTCTCAGCCACGACGTTTTCCGGCCCAAAAGCGTCGCAGAGCTCGCCGACGCAAATCTCGAACATCTGCGGGATCGGCTGGGTCTGCTCGACCTCCACATCAGAAACCAGGTGGATGTTGACGTGCCTGGTCTGGGTCTTGTCGCGCCAAAACCGGACCTGCTCCACCGTCCCGCCCGATATCCGGCCAGGGTTCGTGCCAAGCGGGAAGTGCAGGTAGGTCGGCCCGTCATTGATGGCTTGAGGCACCCATTCGTGCAGCCCTGCCGCCTTGAACCTCTCGACAGGCACGAGCCCCCTGCGCCACAGGGACACAGCGGTCGGGGAATAGTTGATGCATGGCCTCATAGTCCGCTCCACAGTTTGCACAGTTGGCCGATGTCCGCGTTGCCCCCGCTCACAATGAACCCGGCCCTCAACCCCGAGACGTCCACCGCCCCGGTCCACGCCGCCGCCACCGAAAGGGCCCCGGTCGGCTCGACCAGCACCTTCATCCGTTCGGCCAAAAACCGCGTGACCTCCAAAAGCGCCCGGTCTGGGACTGTCACAACGTCGTGGGCGTACGCCAAAATGTGGGCCAGGGTCAGCTCGCTCGCCGAGTTCGTCCTCGCCCCGTCCGCGATCGTGTCCGGAGTGTCGATTCGCACGAGCCTCCCAGACTTGAACGACCTCGCAATGTCGTCCCCAGACTCCGGTTCAACCAAAACGACCTTGCATCCAGGAGCTAGCCTGTGGGCCGAGACGCAAGTCCCGCTCGCCAAACCGCCGCCACCCGCAGGGACAAACAAAATGTCGACTTCCTGACCCTCCAAAAGCTCCTTCGCCGCAGTGCCCTGCCCGGCGATGATGTCCGGACTGTCGAACGGCGGGACCAGAGTCAGGCCGCGCTCCTCCGCCAGTCTGCGGCCAAGCTCTTCGCGGACTGTCTCGCTCCTGTCGTACAGCACCACCTCCGCCCCGTACGCCTCGGTAGCGGCCCGCTTCACGGCCGGTGCGTCGGCAGGCATCACGACCGTCACCGGCGCACCCAAGAGCGAACCCGCCAGGGCGAGGGCCTGGCCGTGGTTCCCGCTGGAATAGGTCATCACGCCCTTGCGCCTCGCGTCCTCGGGAACCAGGCTGACAGCGTTGTACGCGCCCCGGAACTTGAAGCTCCCAGTCCGCTGGAAGTTCTCCGCCTTGACAAACGCCGAGCAGCCCAACCGCTCGTCCAGACACCGCGAGGTGAGGACAGGTGTCTTGTGGGCCTGGCCGGATATCCGACCGGCGGCCTCTTCCACGGCGGCAAAGGTCACCAAGTCGGGCATTGGCACGATTGTGACCCGTTTGAAAGGGCCAAGGCGGGAAGGGTCAGTCCTCAACCCTGCGGACGGCGCAAAGGCACCGCACACCCCGCGGAAGACTGATCGCCGTGAGCGAAGCCGCGATCAAAAACTCGTTGCCGTCCGCATCGATCGCGCTCGTGCCGTGGTGGTCACCCATCTTGGTGTCGTGGGGGTGCTCAAAAAACGCAGCGGTCTTCTCCAGGTGCTCGGCCCGAAACCGCTCGGGGACCAGCGTGTTCAGGTGCACCTCCCCGTCCGCTAGGCCATTGTGCCCGAACAGTGCCCGCGCCGCAGCGTTGGCGTACTCGACAAACCCGTCCGGACGGACCACCAACAGAGCGTCGGGAGCGTGTTCCAGGATGATCGAGCACTCGTGGCCCCCTTCCGGGGCAACGTGGACACCCGCCCGCGACATTCGCTGCCGGATGTCCTCCAGAGTGGTCTCAAACCGGTACGTCAGGACGCTCGCGATCGCCTGCGAACGGCTGTGCGCACCGATCTTCGACCTGATCCGGTTCCAGTAGGTCCCGATCGTCGAGATCTTGATCTTGAGCCTGGCGGCGATCTCCTTGTCCGTCATGCCCTCGGCGGCCAACTGCAGGATCTGCCGTTCGCGGGGCGAGAGTGTCTGCGGGGCGTGTCGCTCCACGGGCCAAGTTTATTCGGACCCTGTCCAAAGGAATGTGGACACAAAAAAGCGACTTGAAATCGGCCCACCGGCCTTCCACACTCAGTGCGAGGAACAAGGAAATGCTAACCAGAACAAGTCCACTCGAAAGGTTCCGCGGCTTTGACCGCATGGATCAGATGCTGGAGAACCTGTTTGAAATGCCAAGCCTTGATCTCCCCCGGCTCTGGGCACCTTTGGTCGATATCAAAGAGACCGAGACCGACTACAGGTTCATGGTCGATTTGGCCGGAGTCCATGAGGAAGACGTCACCGTCGACCTCGTCGGCGACGTACTCACCATCGCCGGAAAACGGGAAAAATCGATCGAGGACAAGAAAGAGGACTTCCTTCGCATCGAGAGGTCCTATGGTTCGTTCCAGAGGAGATTTACCTTGAGCGGGCCGGTAGACAAAGACAAGGTGGCGGCGGAGTTCGTCAACGGTCTGTTGACCGTCACGGTTCCAAAGTCCAAGGTCGAAGATCCGGTC
>CAZGER010000068.1:6417-7860 GCA_964524565.1 uncultured Chthonomonas sp.
GACAAAAAGAACGCCAGGATGCGCGAGGACACTGAACGCAGGCACCAAAACGCCGGCCCAGAACGGCCGGACACGGATCAGTGGGACATCCAGACGTTCAAGCCCGGTTCCGCAAACGACAAGAACCGGCTGAGGCACACCACCTCAGAAGGCCCACCATAGGATAAGTTAGCGGGCCCACTGCCGAAAGGCATGGGCCCGCGCTTTTTTTACTTCTCTTCAAGCAGGGCGACGACCGCCCGCTCGATCTCGGCGTTGGCAAGGTCAACAAACCGCAGGTTGCCGGCTTTGTCGACCACCGCATAGTCTGGGAACGAGTCGCAACCCAGCGTTTTCATGAACTTGCCCCCATCGAACGCGACCGGGTACTTCATCCCCTGGTCGGTCGTGGCGGCAGCTCCCTTAACGTGGTCTGGGTCACTGTGGATTGCCAAGAGGACAAGGCCCTTGTCCTTGTACTTCTCGTGGATTTCGTTCAGCTTCGGCACGGAAGCTTTGCAGGGGCCTCACCAGTAGGCCCACATGTCGATCAGGACGACCTTCCCGCGGAGCGACTTCCACTCAAGGGGCTTGTCGCCCGGAGTGTTCTTCCAAGACTCTGCCTCAAGGGCGGGAGGCGCCTTGCCCTCCCAAGAGTTCTTGGTGGCGTCGTTGGGCCCGCCACGCTCCCGCTTAAAGGTGTCCTGCGCGGGCGCTGCTGCCAGGGTCACGGCAGCCAGCAACAGGAGTGCTTTCATAGCAGTCCCATTCTACATGCCTCCCCCGCTGGCGTGTTAACCGATCGTATAGGTGTAGTCGCCGTTGTGGGCGTCCTCGATGTACCGGGCCAGCAGGTCGATGCTCGCCTGGACATCGCCCTTGTGGACGGTCTCGTTCACTGTGTGGATGTACCTGGTCGGGATCGAAAGCGTGAATGACGGGATCCCCCCGTGGAGCCTCTGGACACCGCCCGCGTCGGTGCCACCCATCGGCAAAAGCTCGATCTGGTGCTTGATCTTGTGCTTTTGGGCAAGGGCACGGAAGTGCTCGAACACCTTTGGGTGGCAGATCAACGACGAATCCATGAACTTGATCGCCGTCCCCTCTCCCAACTTGGTGATGCCGTACTCCGCCGGAATCCCAGGAAAATCGTTGGCGAGCGTCACATCCAGGGCGACACAGATGTCCGGTGCGATCCCCGAGCCGGCCGCAGCCGCCCCGCGAAGGCCGATCTCTTCTTGCACCGTCGCCACCGCGTACAGGTCGACCTCGTTCGACTTCGCCGCCTTGACAGCCTCGATCATCACGAACACGGCGCACCGGTCGTCCATCGCCTTGCACGTGCATAGGTCGCCCATCGTCTGGAACGTGCGGTCCATCGTCACCATGTCGCCGATCTGTACACTCGCCTTGGCCTTCTCGACATCCATACCGATGTCGACAAAGTAGTCGTCGTGCTTGGCC
>CAZGER010000069.1:0-7817 GCA_964524565.1 uncultured Chthonomonas sp.
CGGCCCGCACCCCCGCCGACAGGTCGTCCGGGAGCCGCAGCCCAAGGTGGCAACGGTTGAGCTCCTGCATGGGCAGAGTATGAACTGTCCGCCGCGCGGATGTGCCGGCGGATCAAGCCTCGGAAAGCACTTTCTCGAGTTCTTCGGCCCGGGCCACAGGAACCATCGCCACGACCGTGTCGCCCGGCAAGAACACCGTGTCGCCCGTCACCGACATGCCGACGCCAGCGCGCTGGAGGTACACGATAAAAGACCCTGCGGGAAGATGGATGTCGCGGAGCGGCTTGCCCGCCAGCTTGGAATCCTCGCTCAGCAGGCTCTCCACCACCTCGACGTGCCCCTTGTGCAAATGCCCGACCGGGATCAGCTCGTCAGAGGTGATCTGCTGGTCGATCAGGCTAAAAATGATGCCCGTCGCGCTCACGGTGTCGATCCCCACCTCGCGAAAGATCACCTCGTGCTCAGGGTCGTTCACCCGCGCCACGACCCGGTTGACTTTCCAAACCGCCTTGGCAAGCTGGCAGGCGATCAGGTTGTCCTCGTCCTCGCCAGTCACCGATGCGACGATGTCCGCGCGGTTGAACCCCGCCGACTTCTGCGTGAACAGGTCGCAACCGTCGCCGTACATCACGTGCTGCTCACCTAGCTGGTTGCCCAGCCTCTGGGCCTGCCGCACGTCCTTCTCCACGACCAAAACCTCGTGCCCCCGAGCGATCAGGCGCTTCCCCAACTGGACGCCGACATTGCCGCCTCCAATAATCACGACGTACATGCTCAAACCTCAAGCTCCAGCGTGACCGCGTTGTAGGTGTCGATCGGCTTGAACGGGGTTTCGGTGAACCAGTCGCCGCACATCCCTGCGATCAACGCGGCAGCGTTGATCGTGAACAGGCCAAGCTGGGAGTAAGCCTGCGCCCGTGCCGGGTCCGCGACCTTGACCGCCACCCGGTTGACCCCGAAGTTCCGTTTGACGATCTGCGCCGCCATCAGGTTGGTGTTGTCGCCACGGGTCATGGCAAAAAAGGCGTCGCACTCAGAGACCTTCGCCTTTTCCAGCACGTCGTTGTCCAGCCCGTTCCCCATCACAATGCGGCACGGGTACTTCTTGCCCAATCGGCGCAACGACTCTGGTGACCTCTCAATGAGTGTGACCTCGGTACCAGCTTGGACGAGCTGCAACGCCAGAGCGGCCCCAGATCGACCGCAACCAAGTATCACGACTTTCATAACGAGAGCGAAACAGGATTCTACCTACGACCGTCAGCCAGCCGCCCCAAAGCCTCACGGTCCACCGCGTGTCCCGCCTTTGCTTCGACATAGAACGACGCGCTCGCCGAGCCGGCCCACTGTCCAAACCGCGCTGCCAGGATGTTCAGACCCATCCCGGCGATCATCCGCGCCAACCGGTACGCAAGCCCCCGCCCACGCGGGGCGTGGAACTCCAAGATCATCGGAGAACCGTCCACAACCGTCAGCTCGTAATCGTCCTGCTTGCGGTTCGGGTCCTTCTTGCCGCCGAACATCGCGCTTTCCAGCGTCTCCTGACCGCCCAAGACACCGCACAGCATCTGGGTGACCCGCTGCCTGGACCGTCCGCTGACGCACTGCCCGCGCGAGGTCACCGTGAAGGTGTCCAGCAGCACCGGACGGCTCGTCTTTGTCGTGGATGCCCGCAGGCCCAGCACCGAAAGGTCCAAGGCGTACAAAACCCCCAACATCTTGGTCAGGGCCCCGTCAGAGTCCAGCGCGCAGACCGTCACGTCCGTCACGCCAAGGTCGGCAAAGTCGTCGAACAGCACGACCGTCTCACCCTCAAGCGCCTTGGAGTGCGCCCCAAAATGGATCCTGGCCGTCTCAGGCGGCGTGCTCAAGACATAGTGCGGCGGCATGGAATCGACAAACCCCTCGATCTCCTCCGCGCTTGCCAATGAGTCCCGGAGTCCGCGCCTCAGCCGCCTCCGAACCGCCTCCTCGTCCACGTCGCCGCTCGACTGCCGCAAAACCTGCGAGGTCCGTGCGTGTAGCTCCAATAGGAAAGTCTCTTGGACCGGGCTCCACGCCAGCGGACTCACTGCGTTCACATCCGCCCACGTCAACAGCGTCAGGGCGTCCAAACGCGCCTCGTCACCGATGAACCTGGCGAACTCGACCGCCGTCTCTGCGTTCATCACGTCCCTCAGGCGGATCACCTTCGACATCTCCAGGTGGTTGCGGACGAGCCACTTCACGAACTCCGTCCTGCTCGCGTTGAACCCGAACCTCTTGCACGCGGTCCCCGCCATCTCCTCCCCCGACTCACTGTGCGGCCGCCCCTCCACCGACTTCCCGACATCGTGGAGCAGCAGGGCCACCGTCACCGCCTGCCAGTCCCCGATCCCTTCCCGGATCACTCCCAGCGGGCTGTTCGGGCAAAGCTCGTCGATCGTCCGCACCGCCTGGAGGGTGTGCTCGTACACCGTGTAGGTATGGCTGGCGTCGCTGGGCATCAGCGTCCGGCAAGCCGCCAGTTCCGGCATCAGCACGTCCAGGACCCCGCAGGCAGAGAGGTTCCTCAGCACCGCCTCCCCTGCCGCCAGGGCCGGGATCGACCGTGGCGTCGGGTCGGGCGTGACTTCGGTCTCCCGGCCCGGGAGCTCAAGGCCCAGCTTTGTGCCGATACTGATCGCCGCCGCAACGTGGGGCGCCGACGTGCCGGCATCGACCTGCAACACGCCGCCGACAGAACGGCAACCCGGGGCGACCGGGAACGTCCCGGTCCGGACAAGGCTCAGCGCCTGGCAGTACTTGCCGTGGTTCGCGTCCAAAGACCCGGCCAAGATCGACCCGAACTCCCGCGGTTGGTACCCCAGGACCGCGGCGATTTCCTCCCGCCGGTTCCGGTTAAGCGTGTCGATTTGGTGCCCCGCCGCCAGATGCAGCAAGTTCCTCGACATCAGGATCGTCTCGTATGCCTCGTCCATCCTCGGTGCGTCCCCGCCGATCGCCGCGACCAGCCACGCCAGCAGCGTGTGGTCCTTCAGACCCCCGGCCCCGAGCTTCAGGTTTGGCTCCACCACCAGCGGAGTCGCGTTGTGCTTGGCCAACTCTCGCCGCCGCTCTTCCAGCTTAGACCCAACGAACTCGGCCGTCGGAAAGCCCTCTGCCGATGCCTGGACCAAGACCGAGTACGCGCCCTCGTCGCCCGCCACAAACCGTGCATCGAGAAGGGAAGTCCGACTGAGCATGTCCAGGCCGTCAACGTCCGATGGCAACCGGTAGGTGTATGCCAACCGCAGCCCGATCTCAGTGAACACCGCCGTGGCCCTGTGGTACATCCACTTGACCGCTTCTGCCGTCTGCTCGCCCTCGGTCCCCGGCAACAGAGACACGTCAAGGTCGCTGTGCGGGCAGAGCTCCGACCTGCCGTAACTCCCAGTCGCGACCACGGAAAGGCCCTGCGCCGAAGGGAACTTCGCCAGACACTCAGCGACGATCTCACCCCAGGCAAGGTCGGCCAATCCAGCGTGCCGTCGCGCCCATGCCGAACCGCTGGGCGACTCCCGGAGCTCGCCCAAGAGTGCGCTCCGGTCCCCTGCAAACCGCCCTGGGTATCCACCTTCCCCCTGAGTCATTTCTTAGAGAGATAGTATGCCGGAGTATTCGCCGCCATCTGCTCCATCTCAACGGCCAGGGACTTGTCCCACACGATGCACACCGGGGCCAAGACCAAGGCGGCGACCGTCCCCATGATCGCACCGCCCCCCACAAACCGCCCCAGACCAAGGCGGAGCACCCCGGCCGAGCACCGTCGCCATTGGTACGCCCAAGCCGACGTGGAAGCCACGCTTGCCGCAACGATCATCGCCGCCGCCGAAGCGACCGGCAGAGCCTCGGAAAACCGGCCTTCGGCCCCCGCCGCGATCATCGGCGGGGCATACGCGCACACTGCGCCTGTCAACAGCAGAGCCGTCACAAAGCCCATCACCGACTGCAACAGCACAAAGGGGTACGAAGGCCGTGTCGGGCCGCCCGGCATCACGTGGGCCGGACGCAAAACCAGCGTCGAGACAGCCACCGTCACAAACAGCGACGGCCACAAGAGCTCGGTCCAGCCGTACATCCCTACACCGAGTAGCAGACCGAGCACCGGCGAGCCCTGCTGGACGATCCGCCCCAAACTCGGCTTCCACGGCACAAACACCGACCCGGTCCGCAAAGCCCCAAAGACCAATGAGACCAAAAGCAGGCTCCCAGGGATCGTCGCCGCAAGGGCCGCTTGCTCGGCGTAAGACTGCAGGTCGTCGTGCGCCTGGCGCGAAAGCACGAACGCCCGCCAGCCCTCGTTGTCCGAAAGCTCCTGCCTCGCCCGCGTCGCTTCGTCCCGCATCGACGCCCTGTCTAGGTCGCTCACAAACCGGAACCGCTCGTACACCGCCGACCGAGAGTCGTTCGGCGGCACGCGCCTGCCGATCGCCGAGATCTCGACCAACTGGTATCCCAGCCGGGAGCCGGACTGCGTCCTGGCCCCGCTCCGTAAAAGGACACCGTTGCGCATCGAGTCGTACCGGTCCCGAAGCGGCCCGCCAGTCGCGAGCGAGACTCCCAAGGAGTAGATCGCCCGCTCCATCGAATCGTCCCGCGACGACGCTGCCGTGTAATAGTGCCACGCCATCTGCTTGCCAGATTCCGCTGCCAGCTCGGACAGGAGCAAACGGATCCGCTCCGATTGGTGGTCGTTCCACTCCAGCAGACCAGCCGCCCGTCGCCACGCCTTTTGGCACGCGTCCTCGTTCTTCAGCGCTCGCTGGAAGACGGCCAGGGACTGGAGCCAAAACGCGTTTTGCGGCTCAGACTCTGCCCCCTGGTGAGCGATCTCGACCATCATCAGGGCCTCGTCCGCCGTCAGGTCCCCCGCGACGATGTTCGCCGCTCCGGTCTGGAGCCACGCAGCCGCCTCGCTCGGCGAATTAGGGTCGGGGAGCGCCCTGCCCGGGGCAAGGATGTTCTGGCTGTGTTTGACGACTTTCGAGGGGCCGAACGACCACAGCCCGAACCGGATCGCCGGGCGCGCCATCGGGCTGGCAAAAAGAACGCACGTCGCGCCGACAACGACCCCGACAACAGCCCTCTGGGCCCAATGCATGACTATTCGGCTTCGCTAAAGTCCGGCAACTGCTGGACCTGGCTGGAGTCCAGCCTCGCCTCCGCACGGGAACTCTCGAACTTCTCCTGGCCAGGAACGATGAGCGACCACTGCAACACCGCGAGCAGGGCGAGCGCCGTGATCGCCGCCGCGATACCAGCCGGCATCCAGTAAGAGACAGTCTTCTTCAACTGCTCGGCCCGCCACCTGGACATCACCTTTTCGTTAAAGTCTGGCGACGGCTCAACCTCGTTGTACGAAGCGGAGCGCAACGCCCGGATCGCCTCGCAGTCCACTGCCTCACGGTCGACATGGTCGCTGTCCCGGTTCATACGGCCTCCCTCGTGGCGTCGATCCAGCTGGCCCGGAACTTCTCGCGCGCCGCGTGGAGCCGCGATCGGACAGTACCGACCGGAATATCCATCAAATCGGCGACCTCGTCATAAGAGAGTTGTTCCATCTCGCGCAGAACAAGAGTGAGCCGGAGCTCAGGCGAGAGGTTGGCTAGGAGCTTCTCGACCAGGATCTTGGTCTCGACGCTCGTGCCGTCGGTCCCGTCACCCCGCTCGACGACCTCGCCCTCCGGCTTGCGGGCACGGATCCTGTCCGTGCAGAGCCTCACGCAGATCCGGTACAAAAACCCTGAGAACGCCCGGTCTTCCCGCAGCTTGCCGATCTCCCGGAACGCCTTCAAAAAGGCGTCTTGCGCAACATCCTCGGCCTCGTGTTTGTCGCGCAGGATGTTGGCCGCGACCCTGATCAGCCGCTGACGGTGCTTGGCCACCACCGTGTCCATCGCCACCTGGTCACCGAGCCGCAACCTGGCCACCAGCGCCAAGTCGTGCTGGACGGCGTCAGAACGGCTCAATACAATCGATTCGTACACCATCGCGTTGCTCTTCCTCTAGGATACTCCTTTGACGCCATGACCGGCCCGGTTTGTTCGCCGGACAGACTCAGGACTGGCGGTAGACTCGCCCAGTCCCATGTTGCCGATCATCCCTGGCGTCCACACTGGCGGGCAGGTCGCCCAGCCGATCCAGGTCGAAAGGCAGTCCCTCAAGGTCAGCGACACCCTCACCGTCGAGTGCGGAGCATGGGAAGAGGACCTCGAAGCCGGAACCGTCACGTTCTCCGGAGGGGTCGTTGCCACCTACGGCAAAGCGACACTCCGCGCACCGGGCCTGGTCGTCCACCGCAAAGAGTCCACCCTCGTTTCCACCGGCCGCACCACCATAGAAGACGACCTGGCCCACCTGGCCGCCAGCTCCGTCAGAATCGTCTACGAAGGCCCGAACAAAGGCGGTGAGGCGACCGACGTCACCGTCACCATCGGCCATGTCCTGGTCACGGGCCAAAGGCTCCGGATCACCGAGTCGCCAGACCCCGAATGGGTGGTCGAAGGCGGGGTCGTCGCCCTCAAAGACCTCGCCGAAAAGGGCCACAGCGTCATGGCCAAACGGATCAGGGTCTATCCCGGCAAGTACGGAGTGGCAGAGTCGGCTTACGCGGTCGTTTTCGGTCAAAAAATCGGCCCGATCCCCCACGCCAGATTCAACCTCGACCGTCGGATATCTGGCTTTCGCCTGCCGACCGTCTCAAACCGCCACGGGACCGACTTTGGCTTCGAGTGGCAGAACTCCTACTTTGTCGCCACAGACGTCAGCCTGGGCGCGAACGTCAAGTTTTTTCCCGGCGACCTCACAGAGTCCAGGATCCAGCTGACCTACTCCGGGATCAAGTCCGGCCCGAACGCGGCAAAGATCGCCCCCAGCGACGATCTCGCCGAGCGTTTTTCAAACGGCTGGCTCGATTCCATCGTGGTCAGCGACCCGTCCAGGGAACTCGAACGGCTCCGACAGACCAAGCGCAGCCTGACTCTTGGCACCTCGTGGAACGAGGAGACACGCGACCGCAGGACGAACGCCCTCGATGTGAGCAAACTGGTCGAGGTGGTGGCTGAGTCCGGCGGCCCGCTAGGCAGCGGCGCCTACTCCCTCTCTGCCCGCGGCCAAAGGATCCGTCCCGATACCGCCTCACCCTGGACGGACAGGGCGGTCCTTGAGGCCACCTACCGCTCGCCGACGTTCGCCGTGGCAGGGTCTTTGACCGGTTACGCACGGGCAGACTTCTTTGGCACCGCCAGCCCCGGCGGGTCATACGGGTTCGGCCGCGTCCAATTCGGTGTTTTCTCACCCGCCGCCAGCGGTTTTCGCATCGGCTTCGGTTACGCTGGCACGACCGAGTGGGGCACGCCCGACTTTGACTTCGACAGGATGTTCGCTGGCAACACCCTCTTTCTCAGAGGGGACTATGTGCGGGGGCCCTACAAGGTCCGCTACCTCGCCAAGTTCGACACCGACAAAGGCGCGTGGTACGACCACGAATGGGAGTTCGCCCTCGTCGCAGGCTCGCTTGAACCCTACATCCAGGTCAGGCAGGTCCCCGACGAGCTCCGGATCGGGATCCGGTTCCGGATCGAGGAGTTCGCCCGGCGAGTTTCTGGCAAGTAGCCAGACGCAAAAGAGCCGGGAAGCACAGCTTCCCGGCAATTGCAAGCCATCTTGGCTCTAAGCCGCTTTCAGTGAAGCGAAGCTCGAAAGTTCGACGGTCACCACACGGTCGAGCCTCAGTTCACCGATATCGGTGATCAGGCACGGCCCGTACAGCGGGACGAAGGCGACGTCGAAAATCT
>CAZGER010000070.1:0-7810 GCA_964524565.1 uncultured Chthonomonas sp.
AAGCCATGAACTCCGACGGCGTCAGGGCAGAAATGACCGAGTCCTCAAGGGCCGCCGTCATCCGACCCTTCGACTCTCAGGCTGAAGAACCGGCAGAGACCTTTTTCTTGGTCATGCCCATGTCCATCGGCTGATAGAAAACCAGTGCGCCCCTGACCCAGACTGGCAGGGGCGCACGCTTGTTCAAACCACCGCCGATTTGCGCCAAAACCGTCCCGGGCGCGGCGCATCCCTCTCGGGTATCGTAGCCTGAACTGCCAAGGCCGTCTGGGAGGCAAATCCAGCGTGCCCCAAGCACCCTTGAGGAACAAAACCGAACTATGTTTTCTTCGATCAAAGCGGTACGAAACGTGGCAAACCAGGGTTTCAGGAAATGGGCCGCCCTACTCCTGACCCTCGTCGCCCTCATCGTGCCGACAATCTCGTTTGCCAGCGCGGAAGCCAACGTCAAGTTGGTCTTCACCCCGCAGGACATGAATTATCTCTACGCCTCGCTAGCGTTCGGCATCCTGGCCATCGTCGTCGGACTCGGCATCCGATCAAAGGTCATGGCCCTGCCACCAGGCGACGAGAAGATGCAAGAGGTCGGCGGAGCAATCCGCGATGGAGCCCTCGCCTACCTCAAACAGCAGTTCAAAACCATGCTGTTCTTCGTCGCCATCCTCGCCGTCCTGCTCTACTTCATGTACCAGCAGACATTCGAACCGACCGTCGCGATGTTCACCGCCGTGGCGTTCATGCTCGGTGTCGGAGCGTCCTACTTCGCCGGATACATGGGGATGGACATGGCCGTCAACGGCAACATGAGGACGGCAAACGCCGCCCTCACCAGCTACAAGAACTCCCTTGAGACAGCCTTCAAGTCAGGATCGGTCGCCGGACTCCTCACGGTCGGCGCAGGACTCCTCGGAGCAACCATCATCTTCATCGCCTTCAAAGAGAACGCCACCAAGATCCTCGTCGGGTTCGGCTTCGGTGGATCGCTCGCGGCACTCTTCATGCGCGTCGGTGGAGGCATCTTCACCAAGGCCGCAGACGTCGGCGCGGACCTCGTCGGCAAAGTCGAGGCTGGCATCCCCGAAGACGATCCCCGCAACGCAGCCGTCATCGCCGACAACGTCGGTGACAACGTCGGCGACTGCGCAGGAATGGCCGCAGACGTCTTCGAGTCATACGAGGTCACCCTCGTCGCCGCAATTGTCCTCGGCGCCGCCACAGCCGCGATCTTCCCGCAAGAGATCTGGATGAAACTCATCCTCTTCGCAATGATGGCCCGCGGTGTCGGCATCTTCGCCTCCATCCTCGGTATCTACATGGTCAAAGGCTCCGACGACCTCAACTCGGACCCCCTTCAGTCCATCCGCCGCGGCTTCTACGGCTCGGCCGTCGTCGCAGGCATCCTCTCGATGGGCCTCGCCTACTTCATGCTCGGCGATAGGATCCAGACCAGCGAGATCGTCTCGCCCACCGCACAGGCCCGCAACCAGGCCGAGACCATCCTCCGCGTCCAAAAGAAAGTCGCAACCTCCCAAAAGAAGGAGGCCTACGAGATCAAGGCCGCGGACATCAGCAAAGACCCCGAGATCGTCGCGCTCAAGCTCCCTGAAAAGAGCCGCAACAACTTCGGCATGGAGGAAACCTCCGAGCAGAAGATCGCGACCATCCTGACCGGTGGCAGGGACGCCCTCCCCGCCGTCAAGGACTTCAAGGGCTACACCCAGGTCACCGCCGACTCGACGGCCGACCTCATGGGCTTCGCCGTCCTCGATCCCGACCAGCCGGAAACCCCCGCAGGGGCGACCCCGCCGGACCCCAAGTTCATCACCCTTGGCCAGTACCTCAAGTCGTCCAAGCTCGAGTACTTTAAAATCAAGGTCGGGCAGCCAAAGCCCGGTGCCGACGGCAAGCCCGATCCAAACGGCACGCCTGAGTTCACCGAGGTCGCTTTCGGCCCCGTCACCAAGGCGTTCCTCGACGATCAACTCAAGTCCGCCAAAGCGCAGGCCGGAAACTCCGGTGCCACCTACGAGGTGGTCGCCAACTACCCAACAAACATCTATGCCAACGAGTCGGGCGACGTCGTCGTCGGTGTCGACGCCACCTCAGAGCAGCTCGATGCCG
Organism: uncultured Chthonomonas sp.; assembly: GCA_964524565.1. GTDB lineage: Bacteria > Armatimonadota > Fimbriimonadia > Fimbriimonadales > Fimbriimonadaceae > UphvI-Ar2. The sequence continues at coordinate 2,122 of CAZGER010000070.1, forward strand.
CCACCGCGATGTCCGCGCTCCAAATCATGAAGACGACGCCAGAAAAGGCCGCCGCACTCATGAAGGACCGCACCAACCCCAACGCCGTCCAACCGCCAGTGGCCAAGGTCGAGGTCGCGTACCTCCACCACAAAAGGGCCGAGTGGTGGAAGTTCGGACTCTGCGTCCTCTTCGGCATCGGCATGGCCTTCGTCTTCGAATGGCTCACCGACTACTACGTCAGCCTCCACAAGAGGCCCGTCCAGGAACTCGGCGAGGTCGCCACAGCCGGCCCGGCCCCGATGATCATCACAGGGTTCGCCTACGCCCAAGAGTCCTCAGTGTTCAGCCTACTCGCCATCGTGCTCTCGCTCATGGCGCCGCTCATGATCTTCCCACCGGCTGATTACGGCGGATACATCCTGAGCTTCTACGGCATCGCCCTGGTCGGACTCGGGCTCCTCACCACGACAGGCTTCATCCTCGCGATGGACACCTTCGGACCGATCAGCGACAACGCCCAAGGCGTCTTCGAGATGTCTGGCGCTGGCCACGACAACCCGGACGGGGCAAGGCGCGTCCAGCTCCTGGACGCCGCCGGCAACACCACCAAGGCCCTCACCAAGGGGTTTGCCATCGCAACCGCCGTCGTCGCCGCTGTCGCCCTCTTCCACGCCTATGTCGAAGAAGGCAAGCTCACCGAGGTCGGTATGCGCCTGGAGATCCCAGAGATCTTCCTCGGCCTTCTCATCGGTGGAGCCGCGCCCTATCTCTTCTCCGCGTTCTCGATCAACGCCGTCGGACGGGCGGCCTTCGAACTCATCAACGAGGTCAGGGCCCAGTTCAAAGCCGACCCGGGAATCATGGCCGGAACAAGCAAGCCCAACTACGCGGCCTGCGTCCAGATCGTCACCAAGGCTGCCCAGACCGAGCTCCTCGGCCCTGGCATCTTGGCAGTCTGTCTGCCGCTGCTCGTCGCCTTCGGACTCGCCATCGGCAAGCCGCTCACCACGGTCGGCGACCAACAGTACAACCTCGTGGGCGCACAAGCCCTCGGCGGGTTCCTCGTCGGCGCCATCCTCTCCGGTCAGCTTCTGGCTGTCCTCCTCGCCAACGCTGGCGGGATGTGGGACAACTCCAAAAAGCTCATCGAAGACGGCCTCCACGGTGGCAAAGGCACGGAGGCTCACAAGGCCGCTGTCGTCTGCGACACCGTCGGCGATCCGTTCAAGGACACCGCTGGCCCGGCCCTCAACCCGCTCATCAAGGTCATGAACCTTGTCGCTCTCCTCCTCGCCCCGCTGGTCATCATGCCCTTCAACGACTCCGTCAGGATCGGCATCACCATCGGCGCACTCATGCTCCTGGCGGTCGCCGTCTGGTGGAGCAAGAGGGGCGGCATGGGCGCCGGAATGAGCTCCGCCAAGTCTGAGTAGAACCAGACCACAAACACCAAAGCCAGGGCGGATCTCCTCCGCCCTGGTTCTTTTTTGGGACCACCCGACCACCAGGTATCCTCCCCTTGGTTTTCAACGGATTCTGAAAACTCGCACAGCACGGCTATGACGAAAACCAGGGCAGTACCCCAAGAGCTCGCCGACATCCTGGCAAAGGTCGAGTCCAACCAAAGGCTCACCGAACAAGACGGGCTCCGCCTCTACCAGACACCCCACCTCTCCGCCGTCGGCTACATGGCCAACATCGTCCGGGAAAGGCTCCACGGCAAACGCACCTACTTCGTCAGAAACCAGCACATCAACTACACAAACATCTGCAACAAGTTCTGCAAGTTCTGCTCCTTCTATGCCAAAAAGGGTGGCCCAGACCCCTACGAGTTCTCCATCGAAGAGGTCCGCCGACGACTCGAATGGCACAAAGAGGTCCAGATCACCGAGGTCCACATGGTCGGCGGGATCAACCCTAGGCTCCCCTACCAGTACTATCTCGACCTCTGCCGCACCGTCAAAGAGGTCCTTCCTGGCGTCCACGTCAAAGCCTTTACCGCCGTCGAGATCGAGCAGATCGCTAACAAAGGCGGGGTCACCCACGAACAGGCCCTCCGCGACCTCGTCGAGGCCGGCCTCGATTCCCTGCCCGGCGGCGGGATCGAGATCCTCTCGGACCGCGTCCACCGCGAGCTCTTCGGCCGTAAACTCAGCGGCGATGGCTGGAAGTCCGTCGCAAGGGCCGCCGCCAAGCTGGGACTCACCCAGTACGCCACGATGCTCTACGGACACATCGAAACGGACGAAGAGCGCGTCAGCCACCTCGTCCAGCTCCGCGACCTCCAGGACGAAACCAAGAACTTCGTCTGCTTCACACCCCTCAGCTTCCACCCCGAGAACACCGAGCTGGAGGACATCAAACCTCTCACCGGCGACCAAGACCTCCGCAACATCGCCGTCAGCCGCCTCATGCTCGACAACTTCCCCCACGTCAAGTCCTTCTGGATCATGAACACCCGGGAAGTCACGCAGCTTGCGCTCTGGTACGGGGCAGATGACACCGATGGCCTCGTCCACGAGTACGAGATCACATACAAAGAAGGCGATTTCGGTAACAAAAAGCAGGCCCTCACCTACGACAACATGTGCGCCATGATCCGCGAGGCGGGCCGAGAACCGATCGAGCGCGATTCGCTCTACAACGAGATTAAGCGCGAACCGGCCCCGGCCCCAAAATCCAGGAGCCTAGAACCGCTCCCCCTCGTCAACTAGAGAGCTTCCTGCCCTTGGCAAAACCACGGCAGTAAGGCAGGTCGGTCGGCTGGTCTGATAGCTTCCAGACCTCAACACCGTCCCAACCGGCCGACATCAGCATCGTCCCTAAACAAGCCAGGTTCGGACACCACCAGTTCGTCACGTTGTTCCCGTATTCGTTGTTCGGATAAAACTCCATCACCACCTGCGCGCCCGGATACCCGTGCCCCAGCCCGCCCCGATAAGGGCTAAAGTCGTCACACACCGCCGACTCGACATAGATCTCGTCGTCGCACACGCCAGACATCAGGTCCAGCGCCAACAACGGGTGCCGAAGGTGGTACAGCAGGCCGAACGCAAAGACAACGTCGAACCGTCCCAGCCGGTCTTCCGTCACCTCGTACACGCTCATCTCCTCGCGGTGGCACACGCTCGGCGAAAAGCCCAAAGCGTCCCTGCACAGGTCAAACGTCTGCCATGCCCGCCTGTCGTCCTCGCCCAGCGTGCCGATGTAGTCGCTAAAGTCGTCGATCGCCACAACCTCGCTCGCCCCCCGCTTGAGCGCCTCAAAGCTCCAGTGGCCGTCCCACGCGCCAATGTCCAAGACCCTCTTGCCCGTCAGGTCTTCCGGAACCTGGTACGCCTCCTTGCAGATCGGCGCAAAACCAGGGGTCGTCACTCCACCTGGCAGCTCGATCCTGTGGTACCAAAACGGAAAGGCGTCAACCTGCTCCTGGAGTGTCACATGGTGGGGGACTGCCGACATACTCCAATGTTCGGCCCACCCCGGCAAAAACAACACCCAACGTCCCGCGCCGCCACCGACAGCCTCGCGTACAATTCCGTCCTGAATGGCCGCCGGAGCACTCACTTGGCTAGGACACACGGGCCAGGCTGTCCTCGCCGGAGTCGCCATCGCAGCCCTGGCCGGGTCGGTGGCGTCTGCCACCGGCAGGTCCAAGCTGGGCCAACGGCTCGTCACCGCTGCTAGCCTTGCTTACTGGGCCGTCGCCGCCATCCTCCTCACCCTCTTCCTCACCAGCCAGTTCCAGTTCGAGTACGTCCGCACGCACTCCCTCGCCACCTACCCCTTCGAGTACAAGCTCGCCGGAGTCTGGTCGGGACAGCAAGGCTCGTTCCTCCTTTGGGCCTGCATGAGTGCCACAGGCTCCCTCCTCCTGGGCCGACGCCTGGGAACCTACGCCAAGTGGTTCCACGTCGCCAACGGCGCGTTCCTCGCCGCCCTCGGTGGGATCCTCTGCATCGAGTCCCCCTTTGCCCTCTCCCCCGCCCAAGCCGACCTCACAAACGGCCTCGGGATGGCCCCCAGCCTCCTCAACTACTGGATGGTGATCCACCCGCCAACGATCTTCTTCGGCTTCGGGCTCCTGACTTCCCTCTTCTGCCTCTCCCTCTCCGCCCTGGCCACCGGAAACCTCGATGACTGGATCGACATAGTCAGACCCTACGCAATCCTCGCTACGACAGTCCTCGGCCTCGGACTCTGCATGGGCGGGTTCTGGGCGTACGAAACCCTCGGGTGGGGCGGATTCTGGATGTGGGACCCGGTTGAGAACACCTCCTTCGTCCCATGGGCTGCCGCCACCGCCTTTCTCCACGGGATCTTCGTACAAAAGGCCAAACGTGGCTGGAAGCTCGCAAACGCCGTCCTGGGCGGACTCCCCTTCCTCCTCTTCGGCTACGGCACGTTCCTCACCAGGTCCGGCTTCCTCAGCGGCGTCAGCGTCCACTCCTTCGCCCAAATGGACAACGTCGCCAAGATGATCCTGATCGCGATCGTCGCCGCCTTCTTCCTCGTCTTCATCGCCGCCACCGTCCATCGGGCCAGGGCCGTCTCCGCCCCGGTCCAACAGCCACGGCCAGCCTTTCTCTCCAAGGGCGTCTGGTACACCGCAGGGGTCGTCCTCCTCCTGGCGATGGCCGCCGTCACGTTGGTTGGAATGAGCGTCCCCTTCATCCAGTCCGTCTCCAACCAGCCCCAAAAGGTCGTCCAAGAACAGCTCTACAACACCGTCTCGACGTTCTTCTACATCCCGATCCTCATCGCGATGGCCTTTGCCCCGTTCCTCGGCTGGCGCAAGACCTCCCCCCTCGGACTCGCCTCTAAGTTCGTCAACATCCTCGCCGCCAGCATCGGAACGACCGGCTTCGTCCTCCTCTGGGCCAAGTGGGGCGGACACGAGGTCGCCGTCGGCCCCCTGATCCTCGGCTTTCCCGGCCAAGCGACAGACCCCGCCCAAACGATCGACCTCCTCATGGGCGCAGTCAAGGTCAACCGGATCGCCTGGGTGCTCTCACTCACCTGGCTCGTCTCCTTCGCCGCCTATGCCAACCTCTGGAGGGCCGCCCAGCTCGTACGGTCCGCCAAAATGGGCACCGGCGGGCTCCTGAGCCATATCGGTGTCCTTCTCACCCTCGCCGGGCTTGTCTTCTCCCGTGGCCTCGAACAGTCCGCCGACGGCGTTGTCCACACCACCAAGACCCTCGAAGCCTTCGGCTACAAGATCGACCTCCAAGGAATGACCAAGACGTTCGTCGATCGCGACAACAAGATCCGCCTCAAGCTCACCAAAGAGGGCGACACCTTCGTCGCCATGCCGGGGCTCTACTTCGTCCCCGGCCAAAACGAGCCGATGCCCATCATCTGGCCCTACGTCGGCAACCGGGGGATCTACGACCTCTACATCGTCGTCGCCCCCTTCTCCATCACCCCAGAAGGCGTCGATTACGGCGGCAGCCAGCCCGTCACCCTCTCCAAAGGGCACTCCGCCGACTTCAACGGCTGGATCCTCCGCTACGACAGTATGGAGATGCAAGGCGAGGGCGGCGCCCTCGGGACAAGGTTCGTCGCAAAGGGCACCGTCTCCGGCCCCCACGGCCCCATCGACATCAGCCCCTCCATCGTCATCGCCGGCCCCGGAAAGGTCGAACAGCCCGAACAGGAGTTCACCGAAGGTATGGCCGTCCAGCTCCTCAGCGTCGATGCCAAG
>CAZGER010000071.1:0-7790 GCA_964524565.1 uncultured Chthonomonas sp.
GGCGTCGAGCACGATGAGCTGCGAGATGACCTTCTGGGCGAGTTCTTGATCGACGAGATCCGGGCTGGTGTCCCAGGGTGGCCGATGCGGGCGCTTTATCTGCCGCTCAAGTCTGCGATGCGGCCCTTGTTGAAGAAGGTGGACTACGCGGAGTACGGCGGTTCTCCTTTGTTGGGGTTGAACGGGATCTGCGTGATCTCTCACGGGAGGAGCAATGCCCGCGCGATGGAAAACGCCATACTGAACGCGGCCCGCGCGGTGGACAGCGACCTTGTTGCGACGATCCGGGACCGTGTGGGCACACAGATGGAGCGGGAAGAGAGTGGTTAGGGCCGTTGTTCAGGGGATGGGGCACTCGGTGCCGGACAGGGTCTTGTCGAACGCGGACCTTGAGCGGATCGTCGAGACCTCGGACGAGTGGATCGTGCAGCGGACGGGGATCAGGGAGCGGCGCATTTGTTCGGATTCCGAATGTGTCAGTGACTTGGCGACGGTGGCCGCGCGGGAGGCTTTGGACTCGGCGGGGATGGACGCGGGCGAGCTTGACCTTGTGGTTGTTTCCACTGTTTGCGGCGACTACAACTTCCCGAGCACGAGCTGTATCGTTCAGGACGCGATCGGGGCGAAGAAGGCGGGCGCGTTCGACATCGGGGCTGCTTGTGCGGGGTTCATCTATGGTTGCGCGACGGCCTCTGCGTTCTTGGAGTCCGGTGCGTTCAAGACTGCTTTGGTGATTGGGGCGGACACTCTGACGAAGGTCGTGGACTGGACGGACCGCTCGACCTGTGTCCTGTTCGGCGACGCGGCTGGTGCTGCGGTCCTGAAGGCGGAGTCTGGCACGGACCGCGGGGTGATCAAGACCGTGCTGCTCTCGGACGGCTCTGGCGGCAAGCATATCAACCGTATGGTTGGAGGTTGTCGGTACCCCTACGGGTCGGCGGTTGCCGAAGGCTTGAGCGACAAGATCTACATGAACGGTGCGGAGACGTACCGGTTTGCGGTGGTGGCTTTGGGGGACGCTTGCTGTCGTGTGCTGGACGAGGCGGGGATGTCTGCCGACGAGATCGACCTGTTTGTGCCGCACCAGGCGAACGTGAGGATCATCGACAGTGCGGCGGACCGGATCGGTCTGCCTTCTGAGAAAGTTTTTAAGAACATCCACAAGTACGGCAACACGTCTGCCGGGTCGATCCCTTTGGGGCTGTACGAGGCCGAGAAGGAAGGCCGGCTCAAGCGCGGGGACGTTGTGATGACAGTCGGTTTTGGCGCGGGCCTTGTTTGGGGCGCGAACCTGATCCGCTGGTAGGCCGGTCCCGACCTTCCGAGGTTCGCACATGGATAATTGTGCTCCTGCCTTTGCGGAGGGTGACATCCGACCGCCGGGGCGAGATTCAGAGATGAACAACGACGCGAGCCGCACAAGCGGCACCAGACCAGGAACCACTCCGGCCTAGCGTCTTCCCTTTTGGGAAGCCTGCGCGGTCGGTGCGACCAGCGCGGGCAGCCTGACAGCTCCCTTCTACGAACAGTTTGACCCAGGACACTGGCGGTCGACCGACCGGCCGGGGTTTTGCGGGCCGCACGCTTGGGGCAATGTCCCTGGCGCGGTTTTGCCCGTGAATCCCCGGTTGGTGGGCGGCTTTGGGATGCCGGTTTTTGGGTGCTTCCTTTTTTAGTGCGGGCCGATTTGGGCCTGGGGCACGCCGTGTGGCGGGTTCCATGCCTTGCCCGCACCCGACCTGCCACGACCCCCTTGCGAACGAGCGGGGGAGGTTTTGGCGCCCGCCCGGTTTTGTCCGGCCCCCTTGGGCGGCCGAACCTTTGCCGGGTTACGAAAAGCGATGAAGAACAAGAACCATATCAGGACACTGAAGAGAGGCGGAGCCGGCCTGAACGGTGAAGGGGCCGAGGTGCTGCAGCGAGAGCGGGCGCAGGTGTGGGCCGCGAACAGGTGGTCGCTTTTGGAGCGGCAGCTGATCGTTGGCTCTGAGACCGGCGTCTACACCGGGGCCGTCGAGGAGTCGCTGTGCGAAACCGGGGCGTTGGGCCAGCTTGCTGGAGACGACGCCCCCGGGCTCGTCCGCACATTGAACGGGCTTTTTGCGGCCGGTGAGGCGGTGCGGACGGAGTCGGCGCTTCAGGCCTTGGCGTTTGCGGCGGCGTTCGGGAGCGAGGAGGGCAGGGCGCTTGCGTTCGGCTCTTTGGCAAGGGTCGCGCGGTCCGGGCCAGACCTGATGTCGTTTGTCGCAGACGTCACACGGTTCCGTGGATGGGGCCGTGGACTCCGCCGCGCGGTCGGCGACTGGTACCTCAACAAAGACGTTGACGAGTTGGCCATCCAGGTGGCCAAGGGCCAGACCCGGCGCGGGTATTCGCACGCCGATCTGCTGAGGCTGGCGCACCCTGTCCCGAAGACTGCCGAGCACAGTGCTGTGCTCCGATGGGCCGTCGAGGGGGCTGGGGACGGCTGCCATCCTTTGCTTTCGGCGGTGGATGCCTTGCGGAAGGGGGTTCCGACCGCGGCTGCTTTGCGGTTGATCGGTGAGCACAAGGTTCCTTGGGAGGCTGTCCCTGACGGGCTGCTTTGTGAGGCCGAGGTGTGGCGCGCGCTGCTGGGACACCTGCCGTTGGTGGCGGTGCTCGACCACTTGGCGACGCTCGACCGGTTGGGCCTACTTGCCGAGGGGTCGGAGTCTGGACGGGCGGTGGTTTGCGCGTTGACCTCGGAGGCGAGGTTGCGGGCGGGCCGGATCGGGCCGTTCCAGGTGTTGCTGGCTAGGCTGGCCTACGCAGGCTCGGTCGCTGCGCCAGCGGCTTGCGTCTTGGATGCGTTGGACGAGGCGTACCGGGTGTCGGCGCGTTTGTGCGGGTCGATGGGCTTGCGGGTGACTGTCGGTGTCGGGGCTGCGGGAGCAGTTGCTTCGGGCCTGATCGACCTTTGGTCGCGGACCGAGTCTGACCTGGCGGTTGTCCTTCATGGCGCCGGGGCTGGCCACGCTTGCGGGCTTGTCGCGTGGGCGCAGGCAGAGGGGCGGGAGACCGACCTTTTTGTCGTGCTGACCGACGGCGGGGCGGACCTTATCGAGGCGGGCCGTGCGCTGGGCGCCTATCGCGAGGCGACGGGTGGGCGTGCGAGGCTTGCGGTGGTCAGCCTCGGCTGCGGGAGAGTGAGGGGGAACCTGGCCGATGCGGGCATCGCGGGGTTTGAGACGATCGACGGGCGGATGCCTGCGTCGCTCGCCTCGTTTGCGACGGTCGGACGCTGAAAGGCCCGGTCAGTTTGACCGGGCCGAAGGCTTGTTGGGGCTCAGACGGCTTCGCGCTGAAGGGTGATGCTGAGTTCAGAATCGAGGATCGCGCCGTCGACGTGGGTGAGCTGGACGGTCTTGATCGCAGGGGCGGCAAGGAGCCTGCCGAGGTAGATCTTGAGCTCTTCAGCCTCTTCCACCGACAGGAGGATATCGACGTCCCTGAGCGTCTTTCCTGATTCGTAGTCTCTTATTTCCATTGTGCCCTTCTGCTTTATCGGAGGCTACTAGGGAAAACGCAACGCGGGTTCCTTGGTTGTCCTAGGCCCGGGCCCTTTAGCTTTCGACGGCCTGTATCCATCGGCCGTCGGGGTCTTGGAAGGTGACGCACTCGGGCGAGAGGTCGTAGCCGCAGCTGGTGACTTTGCTCGACTGGAGCCTTGCTTGGAGCTCGTCGATGTCTTGGCAGTAGAAGACGAGGGCGGCCTGGGAGTCGGCGTAGGTGGGTTGGGGCTTGGGGGGTTTGCCGGGTCGCAGGAGGATCTCGGCGTCATCCGACCGGAGCCAGATGTATGTGCCGCCCTGGACCTCGGCCTCTTCGCACCCGAGGACGGAGACGTAGAAGTCTTTTGTCCGGCGGCAGTCTTTGCAGAAGAGTTCGAGGTGGCCGAGTCTCATAGAGACCCATACTTGGGGGGGCAGGTTGGGGAGTTCCAAGGACTGGGCCGGAGTGGTTCCGGCCCAGATTTGGTCTGTCCTTAGCCCTTGACCTGTGCGAAGGTGGCCTTGAGGGCCTCGGCGCTGGCGTGGAGCTTTTCGCGCTCGGAGTCGTTGACGCTGGGCTCGATTACCTTGATGGCCCCATGCCGTCCGACGAAGGTCGGGAGGGAGAGTGAGATGTCGGAGATTCCCATCGTGCCGGTTTGGGCGGTGGAGACGGGGAGCATCCGGCCGTTATCGAGGGCCATTGCCTCGACGACCTCTTTGATGGAGACACCGACCGCCCTGCCAGCTCCGCCCTTTTGGGCGATGACTGTCGCGCCGGACTTTTTGGTGGCGTCGAAGATGGAGTCGGCCTTGGCCTGGTCGAAGCCAGGGAGACTGAAGAGGGAGACGCCGTTGATGGTTGCCGAGCTCCAGATCGGGACCATGGAGTCGCCGTGCTCGCCGAGGATCGTGGCTTTGACATCGAGGGCTCCGACAGACATTTCGTCGGCGATGAGGGAGCGGAACCTGGCAGTGTCGAGGACGGTCCCGAGCCCGAGCACGTGGCTGGGCGGGACGATTCCGGACTCGACGGTGAGGTGGGTGAGGATATCGACGGGGTTGCTGACCACGAGGATCGTGGCCTGCGGCGCGAGTTTGACGGCCTTGAGGCTATCGAGGATGCCGTTGAAGAGTCCGACGTTGCGGTTGATGAGGTCGAGCCTGCTCTCGTCTGGCTTTCTTCGGAGTCCTGCGGTGATGACGACGCAGTCGCTACCGGCGACGACGCCGTAATCTCCGGACGAGAACGTTTGGTTGGCCAGGAGGCTCGCTCCGTGGCGCAGGTCGAGCGCCTCTCCTGCGGCCATTTCTAGGTTGACGTCGTTGAGGGCGATCTCTTTGACGATCCCGCCGAGTTGGAGGGCAAAGGCGGCGTCAGACCCGACCCTTCCGCCTCCACCAATGATGCTGACTTTCATAGATTTTGTGTCCCTGGAGTCCTTGCTAGGATTATGCAGTTGGGACAGTCCGTTGCCCGGGACGGGTGAACCTCGGGGCGGCGGCACCGTTTGAACAGGCATGACGCTTTTTGCGGTGTTGGCGGGGGCGGTGCTCGCCCAGACAGGAGCGGTGAGTTCTGGCACGGTGACCTTGCGGGACGGTGCGAGGGACAAGGACCTGGAAATCCGCTGCACATGGCCGGTTGCGGAAGGCAGGTATCCGGTGATCGTTTTTTCGCACGGACTGGGGGGTTCTGCCAAGGGTTACGGGCCGGTGGCGGAGTATTGGGCGAGCCACGGTTACGTGATCGTGCAGCCGACGCACGAGGACTCCTTTAAGAACATGTCGGCGGAGCAGAAGCGGAACTTTTTGACCCGCTCCAAGCGCGAGACGGGCGATTCTCGGCAGAGGCCGAAGGACGTTTCGTTCTGTTTGGACAGTCTCGGGGAGCTGGAATCGAGGTTGCCTGGGCTGAAGGGGAAGTGCGACGTTTCTCGGATCGGGATGGGCGGCCATTCTTACGGGGCATGGACGACGATGGTGGTCGGGGGGACGCAGCTGATCGCGGGGCGGTTTTCGACGAGCATGTCGGACGAGCGTCCGAAGGCGCTGCTGCTGTTGTCACCCCAGGGGTTGGGGGGTGGGTTCACGGAGGAGTCGTACAAAACGATGACACGTCCGACAATGACGGTTTCTGGGACCGAGGACACTGACCCGTTCGCCAAGGAGAAGCCGGCCGAGTGGCGGCAAGACCCTTACAAGTTCCAGCCTCCGAAGGACAAGTGGCTGGTGTGGATCGAGTCGGCCGACCATGCGCTGGGGGGTGTCTCGGGCGCGGACGGTGTGATGGGCTTTAAGCAAGACGACAAGGTGCGGGAGGCGGTTTTGGTCTCGAGCCTTGCGTTTTGGGACACTTATGTGAAGGGGTCCGGCTCGATGAAGCGGGTGAACTCTGGCGAGTTGACGAAGGTCGTTGGCAAGCAGGTGACGGTCAGCACGAAGTGACGGGGGGTCAGTCGAGGTCCCAGATATAGAGGCTGAGGTCGAAGACGTAGCCTTGCCAGTTGGGTTTGACCTCGCACCCTGCGGTGAGGCTTTCCATCTTGACCCGTTTGATGTTGCCGGCGGCGGTGGCGATCGTGACGGTCTCTTTGAACCAGGGGTAGACGCCCCCGGTGAGGGGATAGGGTTTGAGGTCCGTCCATGCCAGCCCGCCGGTATAGATGTTGGCGTTGGAGACCTGGTTGAGGCCGAACGTGTCGACGAGGCTGCCGTTGACCATGTGGAAGCGGCAGGGCGGCAGGACGAGGTAGTTGCCGCCACCCTTTGGTTTGCCGTTGACGATCTCCCAGGCGCTGTCGGCGTACTGGAGGGTCTCGGAGGGGTTTTCGATCTCTGAGCCGTAGCGGGAGATGCTGCGCCAGTTGTTTTGGTAGACCATCGGGGCGAGGTAGGTGAAGTTGTATCCGATGTTCGCCCGCATGGAAGCAAGGTGGTACTTGGCGTAGGTGTCGGTGCCGGTCAGGTCGGGGTCGAAGAGGGAGACAGAGGGTTCCCGGGTCGTATCGACGGGGCAGATGAAGAGATCGAAGGAGCGGACGTAGGGGAGGAGCACCTGGACCCATGTTCGGTCGTGGATGGGTTGGACGGTGCGGGACGCGCTGTACCTGGCCGGCGGGTAGGCGTCGTCGTAATCGCCCATGTAGATGATGTTGCCGATGGAGACCTGTCGGACGGACTCTGCCCAGGCGACGTGCTTGGCTTTGTTCTTGACAGCGGCGAAGACAGGGAAAAGTATGGCCGCGAGGACTAAGATGACCCCGATCACGACCAGCAACTCAACTAAGCTAAATCCGCGTTTACTTTTCACTGCTACGCGCAGTTCTGAAGCCAGAACTAGTACCCGATTATAACACTCTACGCGGTTGTGGGGCCAAACAGGGCTCTCACTTGGCCGGTTTCGACCATCCCGAGGGCTTGGTACCAGGGCACGAGACCGGGAGAGCACTGGAGGACGAGGGGCTTGTTTTGGAGGCTTGCGACGGCCTGGGCGTGGCGGACGAGGCTTGATCCGATGCCGGAGCGGCGGGCCGATGGGCGGACGCAAAGGTTGTACATTCCGACGGCGGAGGGGGAGACACTGAGCATCATGGCGGCGGTGGGGTTTCGGCGGTCGCCGAGGGAGTAGAGGTCGCACTTTGCCTTTGAGGTCGCGAGGGCGAGCATCTTTCGGGAGGTCTCAGAGCTGGAGGCGAAGAAAAGGTCGGACATCATGGAGGCGACGAGCCTTTTTTCGGGGTCTTTTTCGACCAGTGCGACGGCTTGTGAGTGTTCGCCTGGTTCCTGGGTGGCCATGTTCGTGAGGGTGTGGCGGGGGACGTAGCCGACGGACTCGAGGATCTCGGCGATGTCGGTGGGGGTGTCGCCGGGGAGACAGAACGCCCAGATCCCGTTGTGGGAGGCGGAGAGTTTTCGGAGCCAGTTTGTGCCTGTTTGGGCGGGGTTGAAGTTAAACCCGGCGACGAACTGGCAGAAAGAGAAGCTGTGGTTGCCGGTGACGGTCGTGCCGAAGAAGTGGCGTTGGACGACTGTGCCTGGCATTCCTTCGCCGAGGGCGCGGTAGGTCGCGACGACGTTTTCTCGGACTGCGGGTGCGAACCCGTTCAAAAGACCATTGTCCAGACGAGGGCGGGGGATGTCCTTTTGGGGGCGACCATCGCTCCGATGGAGAACCCGTCCCCGAGTCCGAGGCCGAGGTAGAGGCGTGCCCCTCGGGGGGTGACGAAGGCTGTCCCGAACCAGTCGGCGGCGTTGTTGCTGCGCCAGATGTCCACG